>JBAYJF010000001.1:0-46855 GCA_041665245.1 Candidatus Margulisiibacteriota bacterium
AAATGACAAATTAAAAATGACAATTGCTAAAAAAAATAGTTTTATATTAAGTGATTTTGCCATTTTGGGCAACAATTTTTCCGGCTACGATCGTAGTCATCACTTTGCCGGCAAGCTTCCATCCGGCAAATGGGGTGTTCCTGCTTTTTGAAGCAAATTTTGTAGGATCAACCGTCCATTCTGCGCTTGGATCAAAGATACAAAGATCCGCATCCGCACCGATCTTCAAAGTCCCCTTGTTTTTTAGCCCCAATATTTTTGCTGGATTATTCGAAAGCTTTGCGATGAGCTCGCCAAGGGAAAGCTGTTTTGTTTTTACCAGTTTTGTTACGGCTAGTCCAAGCGCTGTTTCAAGTCCGACCATTCCACTGGATGCCAGATTAAATTCCACATTTTTTTCTTCAATGTTATGCGGTGCATGGTCGGTGGCAATAACATCGATCGTCCCGTCCTTTAATCCTCGGATAACAGCCTTCAGGTCTTTTTCTGTCTTGAGCGGCGGGTTAACTTTTGCATTGGTATCATAATTTCTGATCGCTTCTTCGGTTATTGAAAAATAATGCGGGCAAGTCTCGCAGGTTACCGGGATATTGTCTTTTTTTGCCTGGCGCAGCAATTTAATCGAGCCTTCGGATGAAACATGCGCTATATGCACCCTTCCAAATTCCCTGGCCAGCATAATTTCCCGCGCGACCATGATCTCTTCGGAAATTGCCGGGATCGGAGGAAGGCCTATCGAAGTTGAAACAACTCCTTCGTTCGCGGATCCGCCTTTTGAAAGGCTGGTATCTTCGCAGTGCGAAATGACCGTGACGCCAAATTGTTTTGCATATTCAACCGCCCGGCGCATAATGTCGGCGCGCATTACCGGATGCCCGTCATCCGAGAAAGCGATGGCCCCATCTCTGAAACATTCGCCCATTTCAGAGATTTCTTCGCCTTTTAATCCTTTGGTGATCGCGGCGATCGGAAAAATATTTACGACCGCTTCCGTTTTGGCTTTTCCAAGAATATATTCAATGACCGCACCGTTGTCCGCGATCGGATCGGTATTCGCCATACAGCAGATCGACGTAAAACCGCCAAGGGCCGCGGCACGTGAGCCACTATAGATCGTTTCTTTGTCGGGCCGGCCGGGATCGCGCAAATGCGTGTGCATATCGATAAATCCGGAAGTTACGGCCAAGCCTTTCGCGTCAATTACTTTATAATTTTTCGAAGCCGGGATCTTTTTCGCGATCTTTGCTATTTTACCGTTCACGATAAGGATGTCATAGTTCCCATCCATTTTTGTTGATGGATCGACCACTTTTCCGTTTTTAATCAGCAATGAACTCATTTAAAATTTCATCCTCTTTTTTACATTTGAAATAATTTCTCTTATCCCGCTGACTCCCTTTTTATCACTTTCTTTGCCGCTTGTCGAACTATGTTTTTCGGGAGCCTTGATCACTTTAAGCGCAACGGTCGCGGCTCTTTGTTCGGCTTCTTTTTTATTGGCTCCCCGCCCGATCCCGTATCTTTTCCCTTTTATTTTAACCTCGACCCAAAAAACCCGCCTGTGCTCCGGCCCGGTCTCTTTAATGACCTTATAACGGGGTAATTCCCATTTCTTTTTTTGTACATATTCCTGCAAAGCCGACTTATAATCTCCGATATAGCCAGCTTGAGATACAAGTTCGATTTCGTCATTTAAGTTCCCGATTATCAGGTCCCTTACCTTCCCGAGTCCCGCATCCAGAAACACCGCTCCGATCAAAGCTTCGAAGGCATTGGCAACATTTGATTTTCTCTTCCGTCCGCCGCTTTTCTTCTCGTTCTGGCTAAGAAGAATAACCTCGCCCAGCCCCATTTTTTTGCCGATATTCCCCAGCGTTTCGTCGGAGATCACCGAGGCCCTTATTTTCGTAAGCGCTCCCTCGGCTAACTGGGGGAATTTATTATATATATATTCGGTAACAATGAGCTTCAAAACGGCATCGCCCAGGAATTCCATCCGCTCATTGTCCGGCAAGTTATTCTCGTGGCCGGAGGAGCTATGCGTCAGCGCCTGGTTGAGAAGGGTAATATTTTGAAAAGATATATTGAGATTTTGCTGGAGGGTTTCGAGCTCTTTTTCTCTCTCGGAGGAAAGCTGTATCATTGACTTTATATTTTACATTATATACAATGAAAGTTCAAGGATCACGGGCATTATAGAGGTAAAATTATGTCAGTACTTTCTCCGATCATGAGCTTTATCGTCGACAAGGAGGTCGGGTTCCCGATCCCTTCAGAAAAAGAAAAGGTCAATAAAGCTCTAAAGCGCTATCGCCAGATATATAAAGAGCATCCCAACCGCTCCGATATCGGCGAGATAATGTTCGGGATCGCCGACCTTTTGGTCGGTCGAAATGACCCCGGAGACTATGCCGAAGCGACCAAGACCTATGACCAGATCCTGCTTAAAAATCCTCCGGAATACCTGAAAGCCAGGGCGCTCATTGGGAAAGCCGAGCTATTGATCGGGACCCCGGCAGAATTCGCAAATGCGATCACGCTTTGTGAAAAAGCAAGACAGATCCTGGGAAAAGACCTGTCGGATTTTTTCAGCGCAAAAAGCTTTGTCATTGAGGCTGAACTTCTTTTGGCCCGCCGGGAAAAGGGTGATTGGGCAAAAGCCGTCGAACTCATCAATCAAATTATCAAAGAAAAGAACGCCCATTGGTACTTCAGGGGCCGAGCTCTTTTATCAAAAGCTGAAATATTGTTTTACCGCGAACCGGGAGACCTTGGGACCGCCATTAAGCTTTCCGATCAGGCAATTAGAGAATTAAAATCCCGTCCGGACGATTATTTCTCTTGTAAAGGGAAAATATTAAGGGGCGAAATGCTTATCCGCCGGGAAAAAAGAGGCGATTTTGAAAAAGCGGAAAAAATTCTCTCTGAGGTCCTTAAATCCAAGTTCAATTATTCGGATTTGATCGCCAGAGCAAAACTCGACCTGGCGGATATCGTCTCCAACCCGAAAGCCGGAAAACTATTGCAGGAAGTCTCCGAGATGGAAGGGCTTGACCCTTATCTGGCCGAAAAAGCAAAACTGGTTTCAGAACATATTAAAGAAAGGCCGCGCAGAAAATAGCCATGGGAAAGACTATCGCTGAAAAGATCCTCTCAAACCACTGCGGCCGCGATGCAAAGGCTGGCGATATCGTTATTGCCGATCTTGATTTTATGATCGGCCAGGACGGAACCTCCGGCGTAGCGATCGATTCCTTTCGTAAAATGGCCGCACCCAAAGTTGCCGATCCAAACAAAATTGCCATTATTATCGATCACAGCTCCCCTTCCCCAAATTCGGGCGTATCCGCGATCCACAAAAAGATCCGCGAATTCACGACCGAGCAAGGGATCAAACTCTATGATATCGGCTGCGGCGTTTGCCACCAGCTCACTCCAGAGCAAGGCCATGTGGTTCCGGGAGATCTAGTGATCGGGGCCGACTCGCATACCTGTACTTATGGCGCGATCAATGTATTTTCAACCGGAATTGGTTCGACCGACCTTGCCGCCGGAATGATCTCTGGAAAGCTCTGGTTCAAAGTTCCGGAAACGATCAAAATAAATTTTAACGGATCGCTTCCTAAAGGAATTTTCTCAAAAGATTTGATCCTGGCCCTTATTGGAAAGATCGGCGCCGACGGTGCGACATACTTAGCGCTGGAGATCGGCGGACAAGCAATTGATGAGATGTCGGTCGATGCCCGCTTCACCATCTCGAACATGGCAATTGAGTGCGGCGCCAAAGCCGGCCTTATGCCAGCGGATAGTAAAGTTATGGAGTGGGTAAAGAAACATTCCAATAAAAAACCGAATCCTGTTCAAGCCGATAAAGATGCTATTTATAAGCAAGTAATTGACATTGATGTAACAAAACTAGAGCCGCAGATCGCCAAACCTCATACGGTAGACAATGTTGTTCCTCTTTCGCAAATTGGCAAAGTTTCCATTCAACAGGGATTAATTGGAACTTGTACAAACGGGCGGCTGGAAGACTTTCAGATCGCGGCAAAGATCTTAAAAGGAAAAAAAGTTAATCAGAATTGCCGGTTGATCATTGCGCCTTCATCAAAACAAATTCTTATGGATATGATCAAAGATGGAACCTATCAGACGTTGCTTGAAGCTGGCGCGGTTGCCGTTACTCCTGGGTGTGGACCATGCGTTGGCACGCACAACGGCGTTCCTTCCGACGGGGAAAATGTGATCTCAACTGCGAACAGAAACTTCAAGGGAAGAATGGGGAACGTTAATTCGTTTATCTACTTAGGTTCGCCGGCTACCGTAGCAGCATCGATGCTGGAAGCCAAGATCGCTGATCCGAGGAAGTATTTGTAGATACTATGTTGATATCGCAAATTGCGATATCAAGATTTGCAACCGGTGACAAATTGGCCCTGGTTCAATTATTTTCTAATTTAACTATTCGCCGTATACTTTTGCCTTTAATATAAGAACATTTTGCCTCGGGAAAAACTTTCGCACAGTCCACCTCTCCCCCCTGGAAAAAACCACCGTTTTCGAAAAAAAGTCATATTCTCTCCAAAACATAAAATCGGTATCCCCAAATATCCTTACTAAGGCAAGTCTAACCGCCTCTTCCTCATTAACGTTCCCTATTGCGTAATAACTTCTGCTACTTGAATAATCATATTGCTTATATACATTCATCCCTTTTGCTAATCCAAGGTTAATAAGCTCAAGCCTTAGCGCCGTTTCTTTGTCTCCCGGAAATACTTCTGAATTGATAGAGACTATTCCTTTTTGCTCTTGATTGTTTTGTGCGTCTCGAATAAACATGCGCGTAATGAAACGTGATGCAAGGGTCAAAAGAATTCCTCCTCCGACAATTCCTAACAAAGGAGCAACAGTAGTTATCACAGCCGTTGCCCACAAGCACGCTGGCACAGCCACAGTACTTACCAACGATAAAAGCATAAAACCTGCTCCAAATTTATGCCCAAAGCTAAGTTTAAATGGCGGGATTTCTAATTTTGATTTTTCTGGAGCAACAACTGAGCTTTTTGGTGCGACGGCTGCAGCCAGTTCCGCTGGGACGACTCTGCCTGCGCTTGCTGTTTGCGGACTTTTTGCGCTTCGTACTGGTTCGCCCTTTTGCTCACCTTTACCAAATTTACCTTCTTTCTTTTTTGCTTTAACTCCAAAATTCCCTTCTAGCTTAACCTTCCCCGCCAATGCCGGCCTTGCCGCAATGGCCGCCGCAAGATCTTCGCTTGTAAGGACGATCCCAACTAAAGCACTTATCAATTCTCTGGCCGCTAAATCATCTGCCGGTCTGGAATCCCCTTCAATTCTAATTTGAGTGATCCCGATATTATGTAAAATTCCCAACCGTACACCTTTTTTCTCTTCCACTCCTTTGCTGCAATCTACTGTTCCCCGAAAACCGGCTAAGCCGCGCCCGATCCTATCCTGCGCCTGCAAAACCTGTTTTTTCCCTAAGTCGGCATTCCTTCTTATCCCTCTTGTTGTTACCGTTATCTGCACTCCAGCCATTTCAAATCCTCCTTAATTAACAAAAACCCAGATTATTCATCTGGGTTTAAACTAACCTCATAGCTTTTTATCTGTACATCCTAGGATAAATTTCACCCTTTCGGCCGCAGGGAATACCCTTCAGCGAGCAACTCCGCAACGGAAATAAAGTCCGGCCGACGATAGGTTTCTTCCACATCAAATATTTCCACCCGTTGCGTAAAATCTCCCGCCCGCATTAATGTTTCATATCTTCCACGAACCCCCTTCTTGGTCGAACGCAATAACGCTTCCGGGTCGCGATATTTCCCTTTCGCTAGTGCGGCGCTTACTTCATCAACCAAAACTGTTCCTTCTCTGCCGACAGAAAGAAGATCGTGCTGAGAATTTCTAAAATGAACCGGCAAAACATGTTCGCTCCCATCAGAAAAAGTTGTAATTATATAAATTCCATAACGAATAGATAGTTCGCGCTGGTCACCCAGCATTGTTTTTTGGATCTGCGCTTTATTCGAGTGGTGACAGCCTGCTAACATTCGGCTCCCATCACCCATTAAAATCGGCTTAACCGGCAATCTGCAAAGCCTTCCTCTATATTGCCTTGCAGCAAATATTTCTTCTCGGGCGATCCCGCTTATTGATCTTTCTCTTTCCGTTATGTTTCCGGGCAGCTCCAGCGGGCCAAAATATCCCTTTTCCAGCCTAAAAAGCGGCAACCCCAAGATCCCCTTTGTTCGCAGAACATGGTCAAAACCTCTTACGAAAAGCTCAGCTGCAGTAAGGCCGGGCTTCCCGGTCTCTATTGGGCTTAATAATTCCGTACCACCATCTTGAGGCATAATAAGATAACCGGAATATCTTTGTGTTACTACTTTTGTACACAGGTACCGAGCTAATACGCCGGCAGTTAATTCAACCAACGCCTCCTCAAAAACACCTAGCGCTAATTCGTCCTCTCGAATCCCTTTTGTATCGATAATTTTTACGGCTGCTTTGTCTAGATCCACTAATAAATGGATCTCTTTTCCCGTAAACGTACCTTCCTCTGCCAGAGAGGCCGCAACTTCAAAAGTTTGGCTCTTTAAATGCCGAACAGTTATTGATCGGAGCGATCCGCGTAAAAAATCCCCACCGGCAAGCTGATATTTCACTGTGGTTTCAGCTAACATGGAAGGAGCAAATAATAGATCGACCGTTTCCATAGACTTATGACGACGCTCCGAAATTTGATCGGCCACCGCCATTAAACCCTCTTCCGCACCCCGAACTAAATTCAAAAAGTAGCGAATGAATTCGACATTTAAATTTTCAACTTCGCGCCTTGCAAGCTCCAAAGCAAATTGATCGACCTGTTTATCAACTTCGCCCAATACTACTGCAGGCGATTTAACGGCTAACCCGCCTACCTTTCCGGCCAATCCAAAAGCAAGAGCCGATAATCCGCACAAAAGAAAATATCTTGATAATAATATTTTATTTCCCTCAAATTTAGGAGGGTAAAGCTGCAGGTGTTTTATCGGCAACTCATAAAGCAGATACCCGTCTGCCCTTTTAATCGCGACTAACATTGAAGCCGTATTTGGCCGACTGAAAATATTTACACGACCAGCCTCTGCCGAATGCTTGGCACTAAATTCAGCTGCATGCAAAAAACAGGCCGAACCGCTCAACCCCGCCTTTAGAAATACCCGATTGAGGGCTTCCACCGATTCTTTTATCTGTCGATCAAGAATAAGGGCTATCCGGGGGGCATCATCGGCAGACAACCGCAAAACCGGCCCGCATTCGGTCAAGGAGGCCAAAGACAACCCGCTTTCATAAAACCGGCAAATTGCATCAAGAAAGGAAATGCGCAAAATTTCTATTTCGGTATCAATTACTGTCGGCGCGCTCGCCGTTCTTTTATTTCCATTTCCCTCCAAGTGAGGCGCGACACCCTCTAAAACACCCTTTGCCGCATTTCTATCCCCTTTCGCCGATAATTGCTCAAATTCTCGATAACTCCTTTGCATTGACAGCAGCCTTGCTGCTTTTTCATCAAGGGCAGCTCCCAAAATAAATCTATCCAGAAGATCTAAAAATTCAAAGTGCGCCAGGCCGACAATTTTTGTATGAAAACATTCCTGGTCATCAGCAAAATTCCCTTTGTTTTCAACGACCAATTCTGCACACACCCTCATTTTTCCACGATCAAAAGTTGCCCCTCTCATTCTTTCATTTGCTCTGCCGCGAAACAGGACCTCTTCGGCAACTAAGCGCCTGCACTCTAGATCAATGGACGTCAAACAAGCAATATCGCTGCCTAAGTCTATTAGCCTATTTGGAAAAGTTTTAAGCAGGCGGCTGCCAATAACAAAAACGCCGATAAAATATCTCAAATCTCTATTGCCGGCAGGAGGAAAAGGTTTTACCTTTATAAACTCCTCATACCGACTCCTTATGGCTCTTCCGGTTTCCGGGCTAGCATGCAAGGTTCTCTGAAGAGCATTTGCGGCATTTTGAAAATTATCGCTATCTGGCGCATCTCTTTCAATAACATACATGTAATGGTCCGCCGCAAAAGCGTGATTAGATTTCTTACGTGCAAGATCTGCCAAGGCAACATAACAACTATAAATTTCAGACGGCGCAACTTGCCCGGATCTTTCGATCTGCACAAGCAAATTCTTAGCAACATGTAGATTTCCCGCGCGATGTGCTGTAGAAAAATCCGTCATTGTTGGCATTTTTTGTTGCCGAACCTCTCTTTTTCCCCACCGTACTCCACTTGGTTTCATATCCTAATATCATCGTCAATAGATCGGATTAATTTCACAGAATATGGCAAATCATGTATAATAAATATCATGAACCTAAACGGAAAAGCACGCCGGCTGCCTCAAAATGATGATATAAATACCGATTACGTCATCTCGGGACGCTATAAGTTCAAGATCCAGGACCCGGTTGAACTGGCGACCCATGTCATGGAAGACCTGGATCCCGGCTTTTTCAAAAGAGTTGAAAAAGGGGATTTTATGGTCGTTGGCCGCAATTTTGGCTGTGGATCATCGCGCGAACAAGCCCCGATGGCGATCAAATATGCCAATATTTCCGCGATCCTGGCCAAATCTTTTGCCCGCATCTTTTATCGCAATTGTTTCAACCTAGGGCTCTTAGCGATCGAATGCGACACTGACGGGATTGACGAAGGCGACCAGCTCGAAGTTGACCTGGACGGCGGCAAGATCATAAATAAAACAAAAAAGACGGAGATCAAGGTAGCGCCGCTTCCCAAAACTATGCAAACCCTTTTGGCCGACGGGGGGCTGATCGAACATTTCAAAAAGCATCATGGATTCAAAGTTTAGCATCCGCGGTTTCATTGAGACCTCTTTCCTCGACTGGGACGGAAAAATAACCTCGGTCATCTTTCTCCCCAACTGCAACCTAAACTGTTCCTATTGCAGCAATAGCGTTCTGGTCAATTATCCTGAAACCCTGCGAGAAATCGATTTTGAGCATATTAAAAGCTTCATTGTTGAGAGAAAAGATTTTATCGATGGGATCGTAATAACAGGAGGAGAGCCGACCATCCAACCGTGGCTTATCGACTTAATAAAAGAAATAAAAGCGCTCGGTTTTCTGATCAAACTCGATACAAACGGCATTAACCCCAAAGTCCTCTCCCAGCTCCTAAGCCCTGCCTGCCGGCAGGCAGGTCCGAACTCCGAACTCCCAACTCCCAACTCCCGACTTGTTGATTATATAGCTATGGATGTTAAAGCCCCGCTAAATGAAAAATACAAAGAAGTCTGCGGAACAGATGTAGACCTGAATGCCATACGGGAAAGCATTAAACTGCTGATAAATTCCGGGATCGAACATGAATTCAGGACAACCGTTGTTGCGGGCAGCCTGGATAATGAAGATATTAAAGAGATCGCAAAAAGCATTGTCGGAGCAAAAAAGTTTGCGCTCCAGCAATTTGTTCCCCGGATCGCCGGGGATGAAAAGTTAAGAGAAACCATCCCCCACTCAAAAGAGAAACTGCAAGAAATGGCTAAAATCGCCAAGGAATATATCCCTAACACCATTGTGCGGGGGATCTGACGCGGCCCTCACCCGGTTTATCATTAAAGTATACTTGACGTTAGCTGCCCTCTCCCAGGGGGAGAGGGAATGTTTGGTTAATTGTTTGTAACACGATACAACCCTTCTCCCTCTGGGAGAAGGTAGTTAACGAGAGGCCTTCTTCAAGAATAATCTGGATGAGGGCTGTGTTATAATTACCTCATGTTCTACGATCCAACATTTATATTACTGATCCCCGCTATGCTCCTGGCCATGTATGCCCAATTCAAGGTCAAGTCGACCTATGAAAAATATTCGCAAGTAAATTCTTCAAAAGGGCTGACCGGCGCGGAGGCTGCCAGACAGATCCTGGATCAAAACAAAATGTCGAATGTCGGGATTGAATCGACCCCGGGAGAGCTGACCGACCACTACGACCCCAGAGACCAGAAGCTTTATCTCTCCCAAAATGTTTACGGCAGCCGCTCCGTCGCCGCGATCGGCGTCGCCGCGCATGAAGCAGGGCACGCCATTCAGGACGTTAAACTATATATGCCGCTTAAGATCAGAAATGGCTTGGTCCCGGTCACAAATCTTGGATCAACGCTCGCTTTCCCACTGTTTTTAGTTGGGATGTTTGCGAGTATGCCGATCTTTATGGATATTGGAATTATTTTATTCTCGATCGCGGTTGCCTTCTCGCTCGTAACCCTGCCGGTTGAATTTAATGCCAGCAAGCGCGCAATTGCGATCTTATCAAATGGGATGCTGACCGAGCAGGAAGTCCCGATGGCCAAAGCCGTTTTAAATGCTGCGGCCATGACCTATGTCGCCTCAACCGCCATGGCCGTCCTCAACCTGATCCGCCTCCTGGTCCTCCGCAACGAAAGGGATTAGTGAAACCAATAATCATCCTCGGCTCAACCGCCGTTGGAAAAACCAAGCTTGCCATCGAACTCGCAAAAAAGATCGACGGAGAAATAATCTCCGCTGATTCCATGCAGGTCTATCGCGGTATGGATATCGGAACAGCAAAGCCAACCATAGAAGAACGCCAGGGAATTCCCCATCATCTGATCGATGTCCGCAACCCGGATGAGGAGTGGACCGTCTCTGACTTCGTCAAAGAAACAAAAAAGCTGGAAAGAGAGATCGTTGCAAGAGGAAAAACGCCTATCATCGTCGGGGGAACGGGGTTGTATTTGCGGGCGCTGCTCGAAGGCTTTGTTTTTCCAAAAAAGCCGGAAGACAAAGACTTGAGGGGAAAACTTGAGCTCGAAACCACCCCTATTCTCTATTCTCGATTGTCTACTGTCGATTCACTTGCCTCCACAAAGATCCATCCTAATGATAAAAAAAGAATTGTACGAGCACTGGAGGTTTTCGAGCTGACTGGGAAAAAGATCTCAGAGTTACAAGAGAATAGACAGTGGACAGTAGACAGTAGAAAATTGGATCATTCTATTATCGGCCTTAACCTTGCCAGCGAAGCCCTCTACCCTCGCATAAACGCCCGCGTCGATACAATGATCGAAAAAGGATTGATCGACGAAGTAAAAGGGCTTTTGGCCAAGGGATATTCAAAAGAGCTTCGGTCATTCCAAGCGCTCGGCTATAAAGAAGCGGTCGAATATCTCGAAGGACGATGGAAGAAAGACAAGATGATCGAAGAACTAAAAAAACGGACCCGCAACTTCGCCCGCCGGCAGATGACCTGGTTTAGACGGTTCAAGGATGTTAAGTGGTTCGAGGGCGTTGACAACAAGGCCATAATCGAGCTATATTTAAGTCATGCCAAGAACTAGACAACAAGAAATTACCCGAAGACGGAAGGTCAAAAAAGAGGCTCTCCGCAAAAAGGGTAGACTAAGAAAAAGCGCGCGTTAGTTTAACTACGGTTTCCACATGGTCCGTCTGCGGGAACATATCTATCGGCTGAACTGCGTCGATCTTATAACTATTTTGAATTAACGCCTTCAGATCGCGCGCAAGGGTCTTTGGATTACAGGATACATAGATAATTCTTCGCGGCGCAACCTTGATCACCGCCCTCAGTGCCTTCTCGGAACAGCCGGCTCTAGGCGGATCAAGAATAATCACATCGGCTTTTTTCGGCAGATCCTTCTCAATTTGACCCAAAACCATTTGAATATTGTAGAGCTTATTCAAAAGAATATTTTCCTGTGCATCTTTTACCGCAGAAGCCACTTCCTCCACCCCTATTATTTGTTTTGCCTTGTCCGAGAGAAATAATGCGATCGGACTTATCCCGGCATAGGCATCAATGACCAGCTCTTCGCCGGTTAGATCGGCATATTTTTTAACTAGTTTGTAAAGAAGCTTGGCTTGAACAGGATTTACCTGAAAAAACGAATGAAGCCCGATCCGAAATTTAAATCCCCCAACCATTTCCATAAAAAAGCTTGATCCTAAAAGCTTCGTGTCTTTTTCACCCAAAATTACGTTATCTTTATAAACATTGGCGTTTTGGATGATCCCAACAATTCGCCGCTTTTCATCAAATTCAGGATAATTTTTCTGGCGCCCTACCTGACGGTGCATTAGCCGCTCCTGCTTCTTGATCTCGTTCGCCAGAGTAAAGCTGGCCGGCATACCTTTAGCATTAATAACGATCCCCAGGAGCATCTCCTTCGTTATAAAACTGCTTCTGCCGATGAAATGGCGCACAAGCCCCTTTCCAGAAACTTCGTCGTAAGCCGTAAGCCCGCGGTCCTCAATAATTTTGAGCGAGATCTTGGCGATCTCGGTCAAAAATGGATCTTGAATATAGCACTCTTTAATGCTGACAACCTCATGGGTTCCCTTCTTAAAATAACCCATAATGAGCTGGCCATTCTGGCTGCGGATCGGGAACTGCACTTTGTTGCGATAAAACCACGGATTTGACATCCCCCAGGTACTATTTACCTGAATTCCTTCGACCCCATTTTCAGAAAATGCGCGTTCAACCGCCTGTCTCTTTAGAACAAGCTGTTCATCATAAGGGACATCCTGCAGCTGGCACCCGCCGCATACCCCGAAATACGGGCATCTTGGTTTAATCTGGTCATTCATATATATCTATGATATCATATTTTTGGCTATATTATGGAAAACCTAGGTAAAAGGATCGAGTTCCATTCCCACTCTATTTTCAGCGATGGAGCATTACTCCCCGCCGGACTTGTTCGCGAGGCTGAAATTAGGGATCATATGGCGCTGACTATCTCCGACCACGTTGACGCTTCAAATATTGATGAAACTATCAAGTCCCTGGTCCGCTTTGAGAAAGAAACGCGAGGAAAAAGCCCGGTCACCTTTATTGTCGGGGCAGAAATAAGCTATGTTGTCCCTTCCCAGATATTAACCTACGCCAAAAAAGCAAAAAAGCTCGGCGCTAAAATAATTATCGTGCATGGAGAGTCAACTTCTGAAGAAGTTTATCCGGGGACCAACCATGAGGCAGTTTCCGCCAAAGATATCGTAAATATCCTCGCTCATCCGGGAAATATTGCAGAGGAAGACGTTATTCTGGCTGCAAAAAACGGGATCTATCTTGAATTATCGGCCAAACATGGGCACAAAGACGGCAACAAACACGTTGCAAAACTCGCTTTGCAATATGGAGCAAAAATGCTGGTAGATACCGACGCCCATGATGAAAAGGGGTTAATTACCCAGGAACAAGCCTTTCAAATCGCTAAAGATGCAGGATTATCGGATACTGATGCGGTTAGGACCGTTCGAGATAATCCAATTGAGCTGCTTAAGAAAATCTAACATCGACCGATCTGGCATGTGCATCCAGCCCTTCGATCTCCGCAAGAAGTTTTATATCTTTCCAGACATTCTTTAATGCCGGTTTTGTGTAGCCGATAATGCTCTGGTGTTTTACAAAGTCGTAAACCCCCAGCGGAGAAGAAAATCGGGCCGTCCCGCCGGTCGGCAAAACATGGCTTGGTCCGGCAATATAGTCGCCGACCGCAACCGGGGAATGCGGGCCCAAAAAAATCGCCCCGGCATTTTTAATTTTACCGAGAACCCTCTGCGGCGCGCCAACCTCAAGCTCAAGATGCTCCGGCGCGATCTGGTTCGCGATTTCAACCGCGTGGTTAACCGTATCAACCTTAATTAAAACGATCTCCGCCTGTTCGATAATGTTTTTTCTTGATAGATTCTCCATCTGTTTTCGAATTTCAACTTCGGTCTCCTTGATCAATTTTTCTGATGTCGTGACCAGGACCGAGATCGAAGACGGATCGTGTTCCGCCTGCGCCAAAAGATCGGCCGCCACAAATTCCGGGTCTGCATCAACATCGGCAATAATTAATACATCCGATGGGCCGGCCAAGCTTTCTATTCCAACCACTCCAAAAACCTCTTTTTTTGCCAGGGTCACATAAATATTACCGGGCCCTACGATCTTATCCACTTTTGGAACAGTTTCAGTCCCATATGCCATGGCAGCGATCGCCTGCGCCCCGCCGGCATTTACTATTTTTGTGACACCCACTTCATTTGCGGCAACAAGAACATATGGGCTTATCGGCGGAGGAGTAGAAATTACAATATCTTTTACGCCTGCAACAGTTGCAGGAATAACATTCATTAAAACCGATGACGGATAGCGCGCGCGTCCACCCGGAACATAGACCCCCACCGTTTCAAGCGGGATCAGCCGCTGGCCCAAGACGACATCAAGGGGAAGAGTTTCAAACCATTCATCAACTTTTTGTTTTTTGTGGTATGAAGTAATATTCTGGATCGCTTTTGTAAGCGAATCCAAAAAACCGTCCTGGATCCCTTTGTAGGCTTCTTTTATCTCCTCCGCCGAAACCATGATCCCCTTGGGAGAAAGGGATGCATTATCAAATTTTTTAGCATATTCGATAAGCGCCTTATCCCCTTTTTCCCGAACATTATTTATTATCGCTTTTACAGCTGATTCTTCCGGATTATTCCCGGTAAAAGCCTTTTTTTGTACGATCCGGTTCACTTCGGCTTCAATATTTTCGCTCTGCACGATCTTAAGCATTAATAATAGATCCTTTCCCGATAACTGAATTATCCGCCAAAACAACCCCTTCGCCAATTCGTGAATAATCGCCGATCTCGCAATTTCTGCCGATTATACAGCCATTCATCACAACATGTCTTCCCACTTTGGTCCCCTCCCAAATTATCACCCTCTCCAAGACCGATCCTTCGCCAACATAAACTTTTTCTCCAATAGTTGAATAATCTTTTATTCTAACGTCCCGGTCGATCGCCGCGCTTTCTCCAATAATAGCCGGCCCGAGTATTTTTGCAGTCTTACTGACCTTTGCTCGATCCCCGATCCAGTTTTTTTTATCTATACGCATCCCTTTTAATCTTACGGAAACTTCATTCCGCATGATCGCTTCATGTGCTTCCATGTATTGTCCCGGCTTTCCGATATCCATCCAATATCTATCCGAAATATAGGCAAACATCGCCTCGCCTCTTTCAAGGAGCGATGGAAAAAGCTCGCGCTCAAACGAATAGATCGTACCGCGAGGGACCTTTTTGAAAATTGCCGGATCTAAAACATAGATCCCGGAATTTATCGTATTGGCAGAACCAAATTCTGCCGAACAGGTATTTACCTGCTCCCAACTCGGCTTTTCAAGGAACATGCTGATCCGCCCATCCTTGTCAGATATGATCAAGCCATAGGCCGTTGGATCCTCAACCCTTGTCAGCGTCAAAGTCGCTTTCGATTTTTTTCGTTTATGATAATCAACGATCTGGGAAATATTAATATCCGTTAAAATATCCCCATTAAAAACCACCAGCGGCTCTTTATCAAAATATTCTTCCGCATTCTTTACGGCCCCGGCGGTCCCAAGAGGGGTCTCTTCAATAGAATAATAAAGTTTTACTCCCAAGCTTTTCCCATCACCAAGCACATTTCTTATACTATCCTGCATGTAATGCAGATTTAAGATTATCTCTTTAATGCCATGCTGCTTGAGCAGTTCGATCTGGTGAAGGATAAATGGGCGGTTAGCGACCGGGACGATCGGCTTCGGCGTATTATAGGTCAGCGGGTGGAGCCTCGTCCCTAGTCCGCCGGCAATAATGACCGCCTTCAACGGGACATTTCCTTTTTGAGTCTGATTATCGGATCGATCCGGCTAGGATCGACTTCTTTGAGCAAAGCCGAATAAACGCTCAAAAAATCCGCAAAAAGAACCAAAGACATAGCTTTTGCAAACATCCCCCGCCCTTGAGAAAAGATCTCATTTACTCCGCCGATCGAGCTGCTGATGATCGATTTTGTAATTTCGATCCTTTTTTTGATCCGTTCGCCGTCCAAACTATCTCGTAAAATTATCAGGGAAAAATTATGTTCTCCTCTTTTAAGAGCAGCAAAATTTACAATATCATTATGGTTGAGTTCCGGAAAAGCACAATTAAGCGCCGTTATCTTTCCGTTTTCGTTAAATTGGTCTTTAAAGCGCAAAGCCGCGGAGTTTGTGGTCCCGACCGATCCAAAGATTATCGGCGTTTTTCCGGCAAGCTTCTTGGCTAATTGCTTTACCGGGTTTGTTCGCAGAGGATTCTGAGAATTATATTCGTTTTTAAGATCTTTTAGCAATGCGATCGCTTCTTTTATTTCTTGCGGCAAGCTCGGATAAAACCCTAATTTCTCAAATATCCGGAATAGCGGCACCAGTATAAATGGAAGCGCGGCTCTTGGCTGAAAGCCTCCTGGTATGACAAATAGCGGGTATTTGTTTTTTTCTGCGATCTCTTTGAGCTTGCCGCCGGACGTTATGCAGGCGATTTTTGCTTTTTTCTTTTCCGCTTCTTTTAATAGCGTTAACACCTCTTCCGTGTCACCCGAATAAGAGGTCGCTATAAACAAGGTCGAGGGATCAACATAGGCCGGCAAAAGATAGCCGCGGCATACGTTTATCGGCACGGAACATTTTAGCGTCAACAATTCAGCCGCAATATCGCCCGCGATCGCCGAACCACCCATCCCCGCAATAACAATATTTCCGATCTTTCCGACTTTCTTAAAAGGGATCACGGGAATAATCTTTTCAATTTCCGCCAGCATTTCCGGCGTCCTTTCGACAACGCCCAGCATGCCGGCCATATCGATCCGGCATATTTGGTCTAGTTCATCAAGAAGCTCTTTAGCCACCGTTTCTTTCTCCAATTTTTTCTTTTAAGATCTGGATCGCTTTTTGCATTTGAATATCTTTTTTCTCGTCCGGTATTTCATCGACCGACATATCCGACTCGGCTTCTTTTGTCGGAAGCATAACAACGACTTCAGGGGAGATCCCCTTTTTCGTGATATCTTCCCCGTCGGGGGTTAAATATTTTGCAATAGTAAGAAGGATCGCCGACCCGTCATTTAACTGCCTGACGTTTTGAACGGAAGCTTTTCCGTAGGAATGCGAACCAACCAAAGTAGCGACTTTATTGTCTCGTAGCGCACCGGCAAGGATCTCCGAGGCTGACGCGGATGTTTCATTGATCAGCATCACGACCGGCTTGGTCCAGATCACCCTTCCGGTTGAATCGAGCTTTTCCTTTCTCCCTTCCCGATCGATCGTCTGCACAATGTTCCCCTCTTTGATGAACATGCTCCCGATCTCGATCGCATTTTGCAAAAGGCCGCCGCCGTTCCCGCGAACATCAATAATTATTCCGTCCACATCTTTATAAGCGCTCAGAGCTTTCTCGAATTCTTTTGCAGCAGATAAGTTTTCAAAAGTATTTAGTTTAATGTAGCCGATGTTCTCCCCGATCTTTTTCATGACCAGGCTTTTGACGACGATCTTTGCTCTTGGTATCTCAAAGGTCCGTGCATCTTTCCATCCCTGACGAAAGACATCGACTTTAACTAGCGTCCCTCGGGGTCCGCGAATAAGACTGACCGCCTCTTCAAGCGCCATATCTTTGGTCTCTTTTCCTTCAATTTTCACGATAGCGTCGCCGCCTTTTAAGCCGGCGCTTTTCGCAGGAGTTCCGTCGATCGCAGAGATCACTTTCAGTTGCTTATCTTTTAAGCCTATATAAATGCCGATCCCGGAATAAGACCCTCCCATTCTGACCCGCATCTCTTTATACGCCTTTGGTTCCATAAATCGGGTATATGGATCATCGAGCGCATCCAGCAATCCTCTTATCGAGCCGTATACTAGTTTTTGGTCGTCCAATTTTTTCGATACATATTCATTTTTTACAAGTTCAAGCGCCTGCAAATATGTTTCAAGCTTGCTTTCCAGCTCGCCCTGGGCAATTACTTTCCCGACGGAAAAAGCCGAAACCGCCACGACCAAGACCAAAAACCCGACCTTAAGCCTTAAATTATTCTTCATTAAAATCCCCTTTTTTATTTTTACGGCAAATAAGGCATCGGATTAACCACGGTGCCATTTTTTCTAACTTCAAAATGAAGATGCGGACCGGTTGAATTCCCGGTGCTCCCTTCCAATCCTATTGATTGTCCTTTCGAAACAACTGCTCCGACACCCGCGATCAGCCTGGACATGTGCCCGTAAACAGTTGCGATCCCTTTTCCATGATCGATGACGATAGCTTTTCCATATCCATCCCACCAGCCGGAAAAGATAACTTCACCGGAATCAGCCGCTAGGATCGGTGTCCCATGCGTCGTTGCAATATCAACTCCGGTATGGCGATGTCCGCGCCCATATCGCCGATAAACGCCATAGCGTGAAGTAATTCTACCCCTTAACGGCCAAATCATCAACCCAGAGCCCTTTGCATATATGCCCGCCTGCGTGCGCTGGGCCATTTTCTTCTGGATCAACACTTCTAATTCTTTGGAGCTCCTTTCGAGCTCCTCAATTTTTGCTTCCTGCTCCAACTCCATCTTGGTCAGATCCTTGAAGATCATTTTCTTTTCCGCCGCCTGCTGGGAGATCTTATCTTTTTGCTGGGCGATCACCCCGGCAAGTTCTTTTATTTCGCTATTTTTTTCCGCTAAGATCTTTTTTTCGGTTTTTGCTTCCATCAGATCCGATTTTACTCCCTGGATCACACTTGTATCCTGGGAAATGATCTTCTCAAAATAATACAGCCTGCTTAAAAAGTCCGACATTGAGCGCGCGGCAAAGACCAGGTCAAGATAATTTACCCCGCCGCTTTTATATGCTTCTCGGATCCTTCTCTCTAATACCGTCGATTTTTTATTCAGATCAACTTCGGTTTTCTGGAGCTCTACGACCAAGGTCCCTATCTTAGCCTGGTTATCGGTTATCTTTTCCTTTGCCCGATTCAACTTCTTATTTGCACTCCGTAATTGGACGTTGATCGAAGCCAGCTTCCCTAGGACTTCTTGTTTTCTATTCCTGGTTTTTTCGAGCTCCGCCTTGTTCCTGAGGAGCTCTTTCTGAATTATTTTAAACTTAGCCGCAGGATCAAGCTCCTGGGCACAAAGAGGCGAACAGGCGGCAACAATAGCCAATATGATCAGGAGGAATTTCATGTAAAAAAATTTTAGCACATATCCCAAACTAGTTGAAGAGGCCTTTGAGCCTTTTAGCACGATGAAACGTGATCGCAAACCGGTGCGCCTCATTTCGTATCCTCTGCAGCAGTTTTATTGCCAGCGACTGAATGGGGAGCAAAAGCGGGGCTCTTTCATCCGAGAAATAGATCGTTTCTTCTTTCTTCGCCAGACCGATCAAAGTTTTTGGTTTATAGCCTGTCTCTTCCAAGGCCTTTTTAGCCGCAGATACTTGCCCTGCGCCGCCATCAACCATTACGAGATCAGGATACGATAGCTCTTTTGACAATGCACCTCCATAACGCCGCTTTATCACCTCATAAATGGCCATCACATCGTTTGGTTTTCCATGCAAACCGTAGATATTAAATTTCCGATATTCGGCCTTAAGCGGGGTACCGCCGACAAATACGACCATCGACGCGACAATATTACTTCCCTGAATGTTTGAAATATCAAAGCATTCGATTCTTTGCGGAAGCTCTTCCATTTTGAGTGCAGTTTTTATTGCTTCCAAGTTCTCGTGAGATTGGATCCCCGGGGCATTGATCAAGCTTTCGCGGCCTTCGATCATTTTTTCAAGTTTTTTGATCCGATCCCTGAAATAGGCCGCCTTTTCATAATCCTGCTTATCTGACGCCCTTTTCATTTCCAAATTAAGCTCTTTTAACGCCGGCGTTAATTTCCCCCTTATCAATAAAACGATCCCTTTCACATACTGTTTATACTCCGTAGGCGTAATATTGCCTGCGCACGGACCGCTGCAAGCCCCGATCCGATAGAACAAGCAGGGCTGCTCCCGCTTTCTTAATGGGGACTCTTTACACCACCTGATCGGAAATAGTTTTTTTACCAAACGAATAATTTCTTTGACCATCGCACCCTGAAAACGGCCAAAATAAATCGCCCCATCCTTTTCTTTTCTGCGGGAAATTAATAATCGCGGCCATTGTTCTTTGGTTAATTTAAGATATGGGTAATTTTTATCGTCTCGAAGCAGAATGTTGTAGCGGGGCATATACTTTTTTATCAGATCGTTTTCAAGCGTTAACGCATCCAACTCGGAGGCAGTAAGGATAAAATCAATATCCCGGATCCGGCTGATAAGAATACTGGTTTTAATATCTAAATTTGGCTTGAAATATGAGGAAACTCTTTTGCGGAGCGATTTGGCTTTACCGATATAGATGACAGTACCGATCCGGTCTTTAAAAAAATAAACCCCCGGCTTATTCGGCAGTTGCTTTAGCTTCTCTTCTAGAGAGATCACTTCTTTATTTAACGGTTATCTTAAGCTTTACGTCCGCTTTAATGCTTTGGTAAAGCGTAACTAAAACCGAGTATTCGCCAAGAAACTTGATCGGCGCCCGAATGGTAACTTTTCTTTTGTCGATTTCGATCCCGGAAGAGCTTTTTATCTCTTTCACAACATCCAAGGTCGTGACCGATCCGAAAAGCTTGCCGCCCTCGCCCGCTTCCATCGGAATAGTAAGTTCAAGCTGGCCTAGTTTTTCAGCAATAGCCATTAACTCCGCTTTCTTCTTTTCAACGATCGCCTGTTTCTTCTCTTTTCTCTTTTCTACCTGGACAAGCGAGCTTTTAGTTGCAAGGACCGCCAATTTTTTTGGAAAAAGGTAGTTTCTGGCGTAACCGTCCGCTACGTTTTCAACTCTATCGTCTTCTAAATAAATTATTTTCATATTAATCTACCACGTACGGCGCAAGCCCAAGCTGGCGCGCTCTTTTGACCGCATTTGCAACTCTTCGCTGATGGATAGCGCAACATCCCGACATTCTTCTCGGGGCGATCTTTCCTCTATCCGTAACAAATTTACGGACAAATCCGATATCTTTATAATCCAATTCTTTTTTGTCCGCGCAGAATACGCACGGCCGTCTTTTCTTCTTTTTATACTGCTGAGGCTTCGTTTTTGGTTTTCTTGATTCCCTTGCCATTATTTCCCCCTTAAAAAGGAATTTCATCAACCGGAGCTTCTTTTATTTCCGCAGGCACCTCTTTTGCCGTTTCGGAGCTTCTCCGGTCAGATTTTTTTCCCAACATCTGCATATTATCCATCACAACTTCAACCATCGTCCGTTTTTGGCCATCGCGCCCGACAAAACTATTTACGCGAAGGGTCCCTTCGAGGGCGATCGGGTCGCCTTTTTTAATATATTCTCCGCAAATTTCAGCCAGCCTTCGCCAGCCGACAACATTTATGAAATCAACATCCTGCCCGCCCGCTTCCGCCTTCTCGTCTTTTTTCTTCATCCGGTTGACCGCAACCGCAAATCTTACGACCGGCACGCCCGATGGCGTATATCTTAGCTCCGGATCGCGAGCCAAATTGCCGATTAAAAATACTTTGTTATACATATGTTTAAAAGGGGAGATCCCCGGCCAATTCCGAGTCATCAACCACTTCTTCGGACGAAAACATCGCGCCGCCATCCTTAACATGCGCTTTTTCAAGCGGAAGGACATTCCTGGCAACGACTTCAACGACCCATTTTCGCTGTCCGCTCTGATCTTCGTAGGTCCTGTTTTGGATCCTTCCGTCGACCAGCGCCATTTGACCCTTTGAAAGCAACTTCCCGCAAGACTCGGCAACTTTTTGCCAAGCTACAATATCAATAAAATCGGTCCCGGTATTCATACCTTCGGTTGCCGGACGATTGACCGCTAACCGAAACTTTGCGACCGGTACGCCATCAACAGTAACCCTTGCCTCGGGGCTGTCTGTCAGCCTGCCGATAAGGATTATCCTATTTAGGCTCGCCAATGGGCTCTCCCTTGATCTCGTCCACTTTGACAGCCTCCATCGGCTTCCCTGCTATATCTTTTTTCTCCGGTACCGGCACTTCAAAAACAACTGCATTGGAGAAGAAATAACGGGTAACGCTTTCTGTCACTTTTAGAAAAGCGCGTAATTGCGCAGGAACGGCTGGATCACTTTGAAATCGGATCAGGATATAAACGCCAGTGGTCATTCTTTTTGCCTTTTTAACGATCGAATTGAGGCGTTTCATTCCCCACTTATCAACTCCGTCAATGGCACCGCCAAGGCTTTTAATTTTTTCTTCAATGCGCGCAGTCTGCTGGCTAACCCTTTCTTCGCCCAGCGCCGGATCAAACAACAAGATCAATTCATATGCTTTCAAGACTAACTCCTCCAACCGCCATATAATACAGGCAGGTCTAGCGTCCCGGAAGTGTTTATTATAGCATATACCCCTTTTCTCGTAAATAGTGAACCCCAAAATGAACCTTTTTCGTGCTTTAGGTTGTCTAAAGTACTATAATATAGTGCAAGGAGATAACAACCATGAAAACAAAATTAGCAACGCTTCTAGCAATGACCGCCATGCTAGCCTCCTTTTGTTCTGCTCCGGCAATGTCTGCCGAACGAACACTAAATATGGTAAGCGGCATCGGTGTCGGCTATAACTATTTATTCCCCAAAGATTCCCAGATCAAAGATTATTATAACGGCGGGCTCACATTGAAAGCTTTCATGGAGTTAAGGGCCGAAAGCGGGCTTGCCCTCTCCGGCGATATCGGACTCTATACGGAAGGGAACCGGAGCAGCCTCGCACCCGCAAAAACCGAATTATCAATTGTTCCTATAACCGCCTCGGTTGCTTATCATCTCTTTAAAGATGGCGCCATTTCCCCTTATTTTGGAGGAGGAATAGGATTATATTATATAAATGAATTCGATCCCGATTTTAATTATCTAAAAACGACAAAATTCGGCAAACATATTTTTGTCGGAACCGACATGCGGTTTTCGGCTGACTCGCTGCTTAGAGCGGAGCTGCGTCAAAGCTTTGTTGACCCGGTAAATTCACAATTTTATTACCAGGGAAATTTTGGCGGCCTATCGGCCATAGTTTCGGTTGCGATCGATTGGCCAATATTGGGTCCCGAAGTTGAGTTAACCCCCGAAGAGAGAGTTCTCGCACGAAAACAAAGGTTGCTTGAAACGGAAATTCAAGCGCGCGAAAACCATTTGCATGACCTGGAAAGACATTATCAGCGCCAGCATGAATGGAACACAAACGATTATCGGCTCTGGGGGAGCCCGCAGCTGCTGCAAAATCAGCTCACCCAGACCCAGGAACAAATTGATGCAGATAAAGCCAAGGCGGAAGAGCTAAAAAAAGAACAGGAGCTAAAACGCCAGCAATATATTGATCAGAAAGAAAAACTTAGGCAGGAAAAGAAGGAAACGGTTTTAAATAAGGGGACTTAAGCAGGGGTATCAAAAAACTCGATCGTGGGATTATTCTCTGCAAAGTAACTAAGTGACCAGTCGGTTGAAAATAAAAGGACCCGGCGGCTCTGATCGTCGGTCGCAAGCGCTGCGCCTCCCGGCAAACGCGGCACAATTTCTTCCGAGCTCTGAGTTGATTTGATCCACTTTAATAGCTTCCACTGCATTATTTCCAATCGCGGCTCGGCTTTATATTCATCTTTGAGCCGATACTGCAAAACCTCGAACTGCAGCGGGCCGACCGCGCCAAGCAATGGGGTGTTTTCTACGGAGCCATGGACAGAAAATGACTGAACAATATCTTCCGCTAACAAATGTTCCAGTCCTTTACGAAAACGCTTATAGGTCGAGGGGACAGAGTTGTGTAAATAGGCAAAACATTCCGGAGCAAAGCGGGGGATCTCGTCAAAGACGATCTTTTCATCAACACTGATCGTGTCTCCGATGCGAAAATCAAATTTTGTAACAAAACCAATGATGTCTCCGGGATATGCAACGTTAACCACGTCCCGGTCGCGGCCAAAAAGATTATACGAGTCTGAAAGGACGACCTCTTTGCCGGTGCGCGCATGATAAGCCTTCATGTCGCGAAAAAATTCTCCCGAACAGACCCGGGCAAAAACGATCCGATCGCGATGCTGGGGATTCATATTCGTCTGGACCTTAAAAACAAAAGCGGAAAAAGGCTGATCCAGGGCGACAAGGCCAAGTTTAGTTTTTCTGGCGGTCGGCTCGGCCGAATAACTCAAAAAACCTTTTAAGAGGAGCTCAACGCCAAAATTATTGGCGGCGCTGCCAAAGAAAACCGGCGTTGTCTCTCCCCGAAGAACAGCATCCATATTCAAGCCTCCATGGGCCCCGTCGAGCATCTCAAGCTCTTCCACGACTTCCCGGTATATCTGTTCGGGGAGAATATTTTTTACCTGGGGATCGGTCAGGTCATGAACTGAGACAGGCGCTTTATAGGTTCCACCCGGCAGACGCTCAAAAAGACAAACCTCTTTTTTCAAGCGGTCATAGATCCCTTTAAAATCTACACCATTACCGAGAGGCCAGTTTACCGGAAATGCGTGCAGGTTAAGGACTTTTTCCAGCTGGTCGATCAGCTCCAGGGGCGATTTAGCCGGCCGGTCCAGCTTGTTCATAAAAGTAAAGATGGGAATGCCGCGCTTGCGGCAGATCTCAAAGAGTTTGCGGGTCTGACTTTCTATCCCCTTGCTGGCATCGATCACCATGATCACGGCATCGACAGCCATTAAAACGCGATAGGTATCTTCCGAAAAATCCTTATGGCCGGGGGTATCGAGCAAGTTTAGGCGAAAGTTTTCGTAATCGAATTGCAATACAGTCGAAGAGATAGAGATGCCGCGTTTTTTTTCCAGCTCCATCCAGTCGGAAGCGGTCTCACGCTGTTTCTTTTTTGCCGTCACCGATCCGGCCAGATTGATCGCTCCGCCGTAAAGCAACAACTTTTCGGTCAAAGTTGTTTTGCCGGCATCCGGATGCGAAATAATGGCAAAGGTACGCCGGCGCGCGGCTTCTTTTTTTACGCGGTCATTCATATTGGTAAGTATATAATAAATAGCCCCACAGGGAATCGAACCCTGGTTCTTAGCTTGAAAAGCTAGTGTCCTAACCCCTAGACGATGGGGCCCCGCTCACTTCGTTCGCAAATGACCAACCTGCCTGCCGGCAGGCAGGTTACAAATGCCAAATGACAAACTATCGAGGCAATTATTAAGTATATCAAATTATGGGTAGAAGGGGCAAGTTAGCCCTGCGTAGATAATACCTTCTCGATCGTGGAGTAGCCCTTCCCCTGCAGAACTTCGATCATATGCATCCAAACTTGATGCGTGATCTCAACATCCGCCATGGCGCGATGCAGGGTCGGCGTCGGGACCTTAAAATGGTCCGCGACCGTCATTAATTTATAATTAACCAATCCGTGTATGAATTTTCTTGAAAGCTTTAGCGTGCAAAGCGCCCTATTATTTACTTCCTTGTTGGCCGCCAGTTTTACATGATTTTTTAGAAAGCCAAGATCAAAATCGGCATTGTGCGCCACTAGCGTCGTGTCGCCCACGAACTGCACAAACTCTTCCAAGACAAGATTCTTATCGTCGCCGTCATCGACCATATCTTGAGAGATACCGGTCAACCGTTCGATCTCTTTCGGTATCGGTTTGTGAATATTAATTAAATGATGGAACGAATCAAGGATCTCATCCCCTTTTATCTTAAGCGCGGCAACCTCGATTATCTCGTTTTGGATCGGATCAAGGCCCGTTGTTTCGGTGTCTACAATTATGTAGGTTTCTTTTTTCAGCCCGGCTTCGCACTCTTTTGCGCGACGCAAAAGCGGGTATTTCTCGACTAATTTTTTGTATTCTTCTGTTTCGGTAAAATTCATTTGAATAGATCCTTGATGTCGATCGCTTCAAAACTATCGCGCCCGGAAAGCTTGACCTCGCGGAATTGACTAATATCCGTCGGGGCTTCTTCCTCATAAACCGGTCCGCTGTTATCCGCGGGATCAAAAGATTCTTTTACATCCCACTTTTCAAAAAGAAAGGAAGGGAGTTCTTCCAGATAACGCGAAGGGGTCATCAAGATCTCGCCTTCGTAACTTGAGTAGACAATAGGATATGTTAGATAGAGCTCGTCTTTTGCCCGCGTTACCGCGACATAAAAAAGCCGCCGCTCTTCTTCCAGCTCCTCTTCTTTTTTAAAACTTAGATATGACGGAAATTTACCTTCCGCCAGCCAAACAACAAAGACCGCCTTCCATTCCAGCCCCTTAGCCTGATGAATAGTCGTGAGAACACACGCTTCTTTCTCTTTTCCGTTCTCGCCTTCAACTCTTTCCGCTTCCAAGCCTGAGACAAGGGCCAGCGAGCTCAATAATTCTTCCAGATCCTTATATTGCGTTGAATAACTTCCTAACTGCTCAAGGTCTTCAAGCCTTTCTTTAAAATTTGGATATTGCGCTTTTAAATAATCCGCGTATTCCGATTGGCAGGCTAACTTGATCATTTCCGAAGGTGAATTAATTTTTTCCAGCATCCCCAACAACAAGGCCTGCAGCCGCTTAAAACTCCGCTCCCCGCCGGACGGAACCTTGTCTACAATTTTGTCGCTTGTGATCTCCTTGATCGGATCTTCCGCCGCTTTGATCTGGCGAATAATTTTTTCAGCGGTCTTCGGGCCGACTTTCGGAATGATCTTTAAAATGCGCCCCCACGCGATCTCATCTCTTTTATTATGAAAAACTTTCAAGTAGGCCAAAATATCTTTAATGTGGGCTTCTTCAAAAAACTTTATCCCCGATCGGATCTCAAAAGGGATCCCCCGCTTGGTCAGCTCCATCTGCACTTCCATTGATTGATAATGCGAGCGGTAAAGGACCGCCATTTCGTTTAAAGACATCCCTTCTTCGCGCAACTCCAGCATTCTTTGCGCAACAAAGGCCGCCTGGGCATGGACATTGATCAAAGGAACAACTGCCGGCTTTTGCCCGCTCTCTCTTTTGCTCTTAAGATTCTTTTCAAAGCGCTCTTTTGCCAGAATGATCGTCGTATTGGCGATCCCTAGGATCTCCGGGGTTGAGCGATGGTTCGTTTCGATCTTAAAAGTTTTTGCATCCGGATAAACTTTTGGAAAATCGATGATATTTTTAAATTTTGCTCCCCGGAAGCTGTAGATCGATTGGCTGTCGTCTCCCACTACCATGAGATTGCGATGGGTGGCCGCCAATTTATTGATTATTTTAGCTTGCAGAGAATTTGTATCCTGATATTCATCTACCATTATATGCAAGAATTTATTTCCATATCTTTCCGTAATATCCGGGTTCTCTTCCAGGAGTTTTAGCCAGTTATGCAGAAGATCATCAAAGTCCATCAGGTTTTGGGTCTGTTTTTTCTCTTTATATTTTTTTGCGACAAACTCGATCTCCGCCGTTAGCGGTTCATGTTGGGCATAATCGTAGGCGATCACATCCACAATGTTTCTTTCGGTATTATGGCTCATGCTGATAACATCCAAGATATGGTCCCCTTTGGGAAAGCGGCGCTCTTTAGTATCAATATTAGCTTCGACAACACAGGAGTCGAGCAGCTCTTTCGAGTCGGCGCGGTCAATAATTGTAAAATTCTGGTCATAGCCGACAAGCTTGGCGTGTTTTCTTAAAAGAATATTCCCAACATGGTGGTAAGTTCCGCCCCAGATCCCTTTGACATCTTTTTTCAGGAGCATTTCAACGCGTGAAACCATCTCTTTGGCCGCTTTGTTGGTAAAAGTTACCAGAAGGATACGATCCAGCGGAACACCGGACTCAACCAGATAAGCAACACGATAGGTGACCGTGCGCGTCTTCCCGGATCCGGCGCCGGCAATGACCAGCATTGGTCCGCCGGGACTGGCAACGACCGGGTATTGCTCATCGGTCAGCTCATCCTGATAATTGATGCGAAAATTATTCCCCGCACCAAGCGTGTTTTTAAGAATATATTTTTGGCTCATTTTAACCTAAACGAGGAGTTTAGCCTTCGTCTTTCGTTTTGAAGAATTTTTTCTCGGTCCAACGGAGCACTTGCAAGGTTATCAATGTGATGATCGTTCCTGATACTGCGGGGACATACATTCCCGCGCCCGCCGCAACACCGATCGCCGCTGTGATCCAAATAGAGGCTGCCGTTGTCATCCCGCGCACGGAAGAGCCCCCCTGCATTATGCAGCCGGCACCCAGAAAGCCGATGCCGGTAACGATCCCTGAGGCAATTCTCCCTGGATCAGCCGCTCCAGATTTTAACATCATCTGTTCTGATATGACCATAAAAAGGGCGGAGCCGACCGCTACTAGAACATGGGTACGAAGCCCGGCAACCTTTCCTTCCCTCTCTCTGGGCAAACCGATCAGGATCCCAAGGAAAAAGGCGACCAATAAATTTACGATCGAAGTAATATCAAGTTCATTCATGGGATTTTATTATACTAGACATTAAAGCGGATGACAATTATATCGCCATCCTGGACAACGTAGCTTTTACCTTCGGTGTGGAGAAGCCCGCGTTCTCTGGCTTTGGCGTATGAAGCGCAGGCGATCATGTCCGGATAATGGATAACTTCGGCGGCGATGAAACCTTTTTCCATATCCGAGTGGATCTTCCCCGCCGCCTCCGGCGCGGTCATCCCTTTTTGGATCGTCCAGGCGTGAGATTCTTTTTCACCGGCGGTAAAAAAAGTAATTAAATTTAAAAGTTCGTAGCCGGAATGGATCAGCCGATTTAGCGTTGATTCTTTTATTCCCATTTCGGTTAAATAAGCCTTTGCGTCTTCGTCCGATAATTCTGCGATCTCTGACTCGAGCTTCGATGATATTGCTATGACCTTTGAACCTTCTTTTTTTGCGATCTCTTCTACGATCGCAACTTCAGCGGCGCTGCCGGTCTCGTCCACATTGGCAACATACAAAACCGGTTTAGAGGTTAAAAGCATATAGCCCTTGATCGCCAGCTTCTCTTCCTCCGTGAGAGGAATACTTCGGACCGGAACCCCTTTTTCAAGCCCGTCTTTGAGCTTTTGCAAAACTTCGAATTCTTTAAGCAAGGCTTTGTCGCCCGAGCGGGCTTTGGGCCTTGTGGCATCGAGCCGTTTTTCTACCTGGACAAGGTCGGCAAGGTTAAGTTCAAGGTTTATCGTTTCAATATCACTTTTCGGATCAACTTTTCCGGCGACATGAATGATCTCATCGCTTTGAAAACAACGGACAACGTGGGCGATGGCATCGACTTCGCGAATGTGGGACAAAAATTTATTACCGAGCCCCTCGCCTTTTGCGGCTCCCTTTACTAGCCCAGCGATATCGTAGAACTCAATATAAGTTGGAACGGTTTTTTTAGAAGAAAATAATTTTGTTAGTTCAAGCAATCTTTCGTCGGGGACTTCCACGGTTCCAATGTTGGGGTCGATCGTGCAAAAGGGATAGTTGGAAACGTTCGCCTTCGCCCGCGAGAGGGCGTTGAAAAGGCTTGATTTTCCTACGTTTGGCAGGCCTACGATCCCAAGTGATAGTCCCATGTTATTTTCATTATATAGGATTAAGTGAAATTTTCATAATTTGAAACTGATATTAATGTAGGGCCTGCCTGCCGGCAGGCAGGCAAGGGCTCGTCCCTTGCCGGCTTATTTCAAGATTAAAAACGAAAGGGGAAATTAAAATGAGCAGCATTTCAGGAACGGCCCCGGTTATCAGAAAAGTTACCATCAGAGGAACAGACCAGATCGGCGCAAGAAGGAGAATGACCGATCAGGCCGCAAAAGAATATTTAGGAAGCAAAAGATACGGGGTATTAAAGACCGATGTTGCCAGAGTAATTCGGGGAACAGACAGCTGGAAAGCTTTTTTTATAAATCCTCTCGATGAAGTGCTTTTCCCTAAAGAAAACATCGACTCACTAATAAGTGTAGCCGGCTTAGATGTTCAGACTGAATCCGCCTTTAGGGCGTTGATCAAACAAGATCATCCTGGAGCAATAGTAGAAACGACTGATGGACGACTTGTTGCTCTTCGTTTGGATGATTTTGAAGGGGTTGCGCTAACCCCGACCATTGACCCCACAAGCAACATGCAAACTTTTGTTTCAGGCCCCGTGCTAGAAAGAGCTGAAAGAAGGCTATCAGAAATCATTGGGACAGAGGAAACAAATCCAGGCAGGGTCACCGTTGCACATAACGCTTTGCCAAATTGGGATACAATTAGATTTGCGTTAACCCCAACAGATTCCATGGTAATAACTCAGGCAGCAGCCGGTGAGCCCTGGCCCGCATTTAAAGTGGTTCCTTTTCAACATTTAAAAATATCCCTTTCAGCTTCGGCTTTGAATTATGGGCAGCAACTATTTGAGGGAATGAAGGCTCAGAGGACCAAGGATGGAAGGGTTGTTCTCTTTAGGCCGCTTGATAACGCCAGAAGAATGAAAGGCGGCGCGGAAAGGATCCTCTTAAATCCTGTTCCGGAAGAATATTTCCTTGCAGCCGTAACCGCCGCCGTCCGAGCAAATGAACGCTGGATCCCGCCATATGGCAAGGGAGCGCTATACATAAGACCGGTCCTAATTGGTGATGGGGGAGTTGTTGGTATAAATCCTGGGCCGCAAGATACCTTTGGTATTCTTTGTACTCCGGTTGGGCCATATTTCCAGGGAGGAATGAAAGCCATTTCATTGCTTGTTCCGGAAGATTATCATCGCTCTGCCCCTGGGAATCTGGGTTATATTAAGGCCGGCGGGAACTATACCGCAGGAATGATGCTTGCCCGGGATGCGCATGCCGCGGGTTTTGCCGAAATTCTATATCTTGATGCGATTAAGAATTTGTATCCTGATGAGGTTGGGGCCGCGAATTTCATCCTTGTTTATAAACACAAAAACGGGGATCGCACTATTTTTACCCCGCCTCTTGAGAATGGAACCATTTTACCGGGGGTCACAAGAAGAAGTTGGATCCAAATAGCAAGAGACGCCGGGATCGAGGTTATTGAAAAGATCCCCACCATTAACAGAATTATGAAGGACGAAAGATTTGTTGAAGCCGGCTGCTCGGGAACGGCGGCGGTTATCTCCCCTATTGGTAAAATCCAATATAAAGGCGCAACAAGAGAATTTGGAGATGGATTAACTCCGGGCTCTGTCATGCGAATGCTTCATGGTAGATTAACAGCGATTCAATTGCTGGAAGCTCCAGATATCTATGGCTGGGTACATGAAGTCAATATGCGATCCATAGCTTAGCTATTTTTATTGCTTTGTAAAAAGGCCCGGGGGACGTTCTTCGGGCCTTTTTAGTGAAATTTTTCATTTTACCTTCCGATAACTATTCGTATGAATAGAACAAGCCCAGCGCCTGCAACAGGGCGACCACAAAGACCAAGAAGAACGGCCCCAACTGTTCAATATCAGCTTATTTGTCACAACCTCCCCTTGTCACCAAGACAGGCCGGCCGTGTTATCGAGGCCCTAACACAAACTGGGCGCAATGGTGGGCTGGAAAGTCTGCGCGCAACGGAAATTGTAGCTTTTAAAGCCGCCGGAGGGAACGACGCCGACCTGCAAGTTCCAGGCGAATGCCGAGGAAAACTCCTTAATCTACTTGAAGGACAGGAAAGAGCAGTATATATATCATTTTTGCTCCGTTTTGCGGCCGCGCATATGGTCGCCGAACAATATAGCGACGCAAGAGACACTTATGGCGCAATATTAATACCCTGCCGAGACAACGTTCCCGCCAAAATTGGGCAAAAAGCCGCTATAATTGCAAAATCGCTTTTACCGGCTGCAAAGCCGATCTTGGCTCTCTTTTCCGCATATACCGAAACCCTCGCCTCGCCAGAAGGCCTGGACTGGAAAGAGGCGGCTTTCAATGCAGCAATATCCGCAATCGTAGAATCATCCGCAAACCCTCAAATAGACGGGGAAACTTTATTTATAAAACTGGCCCCTCTTTTCAATTTTCCTGAATCGGCTCCGGCAGAAGTAAATTCGGCTGCCGATTTCTATTGCAAAGCCGTCAGCTTAACTCTTCGCGGATTGCTGGATGCAAGCGTTCCGGCAACCGCAATCGTTCACGCCTTCGGAAGACCAATTATCGAAGAACTTGAAATGGCGCTGGCATCAGACGGCAATGAACACGTTTTATTTCCGCTCCGCCTATCTCTTATGATCGCGGTTCTTCTTCATGAAAAGAGCCTTCCTTTCGATAAAATTGAAGAAGCCATTCGTCCTTTTGGCGAACCGGTTGTTCAGGCTGCATTGGAATCCGAGATATTTTTTCTTGCCGGCGCAAAAATACGCACAGGGATCGAGATGGCGCCTCCACGAATTGAAGTTGTCCCCCTCCCGCTCGATGCCGCAGAAGCCGCAGTTGGCCTTGTTTTAGATCTCGCCGCCGGAACAAGGGATATCAAAGAAAATCCCCGTACAACAGCACAAGAATTTTATGCTCTTTACCTACAAGCAGAAGAAGTCCATAAGGAAGAAATTGGCGCAACACTAGCAGAAACGGCGGTTACATGTGCAAACGAACAGCCCGAAAAAATAAAAGAACTCATCTTATTCTTAAACACTCTTTTAGATAAACATGACGAAAAATTAACCCCTCATTTAAATAGAGGGACGATCGCCATGCTCTTGTCTCCGTCCATAAAAAGAAAGCTTGTTGCTTCTGCATCTGAACTATGGCAAAAGGTTAAAATCGCGGGAGAAAAAGCCGGGCAGGAACTGCTCGCGCTACCACCTTCCATCCCTAAATCAGCGTCAAAGGGAATTCGCACGCAAAAGAGCACCGCCCCGCAAATCCCTATCGCCGAAGAATATTTAGCCTTAGAAGGAATTTCTGCTGATGACATCCTTTTTATTGATTTTTTCTTCACCCGCTTCGCTACTTTTCCGATCGTCCAGGCAATGTTTGGGGAAATAGAGGCAACTATTTTTTGTGATCCATATTCTACAACCGACCGCTTTTATGCAACGATCCTCCATACATCAAAAGGGAGCGAAAAAGCGCTCCGCCAATTTGCAACGCTGCTAAAAAAAACCGACGGGCTTCCATACACAAGAATTGAAGCAACGCTCAAACTAGCTGACAATAAATTGGTTGATCTGGCCTTTCAAGTCGCCCCTCCGTTGGCACCCATCATCACGCAAACCAACATTACTTTATTTAGGATCCAATCTTTTTATGCCTGGGCTCACATTTTATCCAAAAGAATAGAAGCCTATATCCAAAAACCTCACGACTATAAGGCCACGGCACATTCATTGATCTGCACTTTTAGTTTCTGCGCGGCAAAAGTTCCGATGCTGGCGGACAATATCCCAAAGAATCACCCTTTCTCATATTATGCCGGCCATGTAAAAGATTTTGTGCTAACGCAAACATTACCCCGCTACGGAGAATTGATCAGAGGGGGAAACAGCGCCGTAAAAGCAGCAGTCGCTGCCGCAAAGGAGACCTTGTCGGCAGGCAAGGGTTTCACTCTCTATAAAGAATAATTATCTTTTCTCCAAATTTTTAGACAACCTTCAAACTAATATCCAGCGCCTTGGCTGAATGCGTAAGCGCCCCAACGGAGATATAATCCACCCCGGTTTTAGCAACATTTGCGATATTATCCAAATTGATCCCGCCGGAGGCTTCTGTTTCAATCCCCGCCGCTTTGCACAACTTAACCGCTTCGCGCATTGTTTTAACATCCATATTATCAAGTAATATTCTTTTCACTTTTAACCCGATCGCTTCTTTAACTTCTTCTAAATTCTTCGTCTCAACTTCTATCCCTACTGATCCTTTCTTTTCCCTTCTCATCCTTTCTATCCCCTCCCCAATCCCTCCCGCAACTTTAATATGATTATCTTTGATCAATATTGCATCATACAATCCCATTCGATGGTTCGTCCCTCCACCCATTTTCACCGCGTATTTTTCAAGCTCCCGCATTCCGGGAACTGTTTTTCTGGTATCAAGAACTATGGCCCTATGCCCCTTTGACCCTTTGACCCTATCAACGTATTTCCGCGTCAGTGTGGCTATCCCCGATAAATGCTGGAGAAAATTAAGTGCTACCCGCTCGCCAGTAATTATGGTGCTTGCCGCGCCAAAGACTGTCCCAAATATTTCCCCTTTTTTAACTTCGTCCCCATCTTTCTTTTTAGAAATAACTTTTATTTTTTTGTCCAACTGAAGAAAAACCTGTTTTGCAATATCCAGCCCAGCCAAAACCCCATCTTCCTTCGCGATAAACACCGCCTGTGCTTTTATTTTTTTAGGTACAATCGCGCTCGTCGTAATATCCCCTTTGCCAACGTCTTCTCTTAGAGCATCTTGAATTATTTTAATATATGTTTTCATTTCAACACAAATATTATCACGTAATAATACATGAGCGGAGCCGTCAAAATAAACGAATCGATCCGATCAAGAATGCCGCCATGCCCAGGAATTAAATTTGAAGAATCCTTTGCCCCCGCATCCCTCTTTATCAAGGATTCGATCAGGTCAGAGATCTGGCCGAACACCCCGATCAAACAGCCTAAAACCAGCGCATGATAAATCTCAAGCTCGGCTGTACGGCTAAAAATTGCCGCCGCGATAAGACAAACAACAAAACCTGCGACCGCACCTTCCCACGTTTTCTTTGGAGAGATGGAAGGGAAAAATAGTGTTTTGCCAAAATATTTTCCGAATAAAAAAGCCACAATATCCATCGCCCAAACCGTAAATAGAAGAAAGAAAAGGTAGCCCCCATGCTCGGTTAAACTTCGAATAAAGATCAGGTAGCTGCAAAACCAACCGACATAAATGATCCCAAGAAGCGTTACCGCGATATCGACAATGGTATCTTTTTCTCTTTTAAGAAAAATTCCTGCTATAAGAGCGCCTGTTGCCGCAAGTGTTAATATCGCGGAATGGGCCGGCTCCCAATCCCTTTTCAAAGCATAAGAAGCAAAAATAATTAGAAAAGCGGTAATAATATTCCCGACATAATAGGCAGGGAAAAGACCTTTCTTCATCATTAAATTATAAAACTCATTTACCGCAAAGAGCGCCAGGAATAAGATCAGAAAAAGAAAGGGCATTCCGCCAAAATAGACGCATAAGAGGATGATCGGAACACCGACAAGCATCGAAAAGCCGCGTGCGAGCATAATTTATCCTTTTACTTTACCGAACCGCCGCTCCCTTTTTTGGTACGCTTCAACGGCTTCGATCAATTGCTTCTTCCTAAAATCCGGCCAAAGGGTCTGTGTAATATAAATTTCCGCATATGCGATCTGCCACAACAAAAAGTTCGAGACCCGCATCTCGTTAGCGGTCCTGATCAGCAGGTCTGGATCGGGCAAGTCTCTTGTATATAAATATTTATTAACCGTTTCTTCATTAATTCGCTCATTCGGCAATTCGTCATTCGTCATTTCTTTGAACGCATCAACGATCTCGGCCCGTCCGCCATAATTAACCAAGACGCTTAAAGTAATTTTCTTGTTTTCTGCTGTCAGCTCCATTGCGGCATTCATTTTTTTACGCAGATCGGCCGGGAACTTATTTAAGCGGCCCAGGAACTGCAGCTTAACGCCGCTTTTGTTTAATTCTTCCAGCTCGCGCTCGATCATCCGAGAAAAAAGGCCCATCAGAAAAGAGACCTCCCCTTTCGGCCTCGCCCAGTTCTCCGTGGAAAACGCATAAACAGTGAGGTATTTTACGCCCAATTCGGCACAAGTTTTGAGGACAACGCGAACAGATTCGGCGCCTTCTTTATGGCCGGCTATACGCGGAAGAAATCTTTTTTTTGCCCAACGGCCATTCCCATCCATTATTACTGCAATATGTTGAGGAATATTATTATTAATCATTATATATAAATACTAAACTCTAAATTCTAAATACTAAACAATATAAAATTACCAAATCCTAAATATTTAGACTTTAGTATTTTGAATTTGTTTAGAATTTAGAGTTTCGGATTTAGAGTTTATCACACCTAGACTTCCAGGATTTCTTTTTCTTTGGATAAAATGAGCTTGTCCGCATCAGCGCAGTATTTATCGGTTAATTCCTGCATCTTCTTGTCTTTTGTTTTCTCTTCGTCTTCGGTGATCGTTTTTTCCTGTTTCTGTTTTTTCAGGAGGTCGATCGCCTCCCGCCTGGCATTGCGGATCGAAACTTTTGCGTCTTCTGCTTCTTTTTTTATCCCTTTTACAAGATCTTTGCGCCGCTCTTCCGATAATTCTGGAAGAAGAAGCCGGATCACGCCCCCTTCATTTTTTGGGGTCATCCCCAGGTTAGACGCATTGATCGCTTTTTCTATGCTTTGGCTTGCGCTTTTGTCAAAAGGGGTGATCAGCAGCTGGCGAGCCTCCGGAGTAGAAACCTGCGCGATCTGCTTAAGGGGTACGGTCGATCCATAATATTCTACATGGACCTGATCAAGCAATGCGGGACTTGCCCTTCCGGTCCTGACCGAGGCCAGGTGCTTACGCAAAGCATCGATTGCTTTTTGCATCTTTATCTCGGTATCTTTTATAACGTCCATGTTTTCCTCCTACTCTTCAACTTTTACCAGGGTCCCGACATCTTTGCCTTGGACCGCTTTTTTTACGTTGCCGCTTTTTGTCAGATCAAGGACAATGATCGGGATCTTATTTTCCATACATAAGGACGCGGCAGTCGTATCAAGGACCCGCAGTCTTTTTTGGATCATTTCCATATGGGTAATGACCTTAAATCTTTTCGCGTTCGGATTTTTTACCGGATCCGTATCATATACTCCGTCAACTTTTGTCGCCTTGATGATCACATCGACATCCAGTTCGGCGGCCCGCAGGGCCGCGGTCGTATCGGTTGAAAAGTATGGGTTCCCTGTCCCTGCGGCAAGAATGATCACCCGCCCCTTTTCCATATGGCGAATTGCGCGTCTCCGGATAAAGGGCTCCGCGATCGCTTTCATTTCAATTGCAGTTTGTACTCTGGAAGGAACCCCGGCTTTTTCAAGGGCATCTTGCAGCGCCAAAGAGTTCATCACTGTTGCCAGCATTCCCATATAATCGGCGGTCGCTCGATCGATCCCGCTTATCGCGCCGGCAACTCCGCGGAAAATATTTCCACCCCCGACAACGATCGCAACATCCGCCCCAAGTTTTTTTACCGATTTAATTTCGCGGGCAACAACCCCAAGCACATTAAGGTCTATGCCGTATTTTTGCTGGCCGCCAAATACTTCACCCGACAATTTTAAGAGGATTCGTTTATATGTAGGCCTTCCCATGTTGGATTAAATTATAACATATCTTTCGGGATTGGGGATTCGGGAATTTGGGATTCAATTATGTTATAATTTCTCCACTATGGCAATGTTATTCCCATATCTTGAGTTGGCCGCTTCTTTATTTATCCTGCTCCTTGCCTTTGAGATAATGACCGTCCATTTTGACAATAAATTGGAAAAATTCTTTGCCTTTTATGCTCTGGTAGCCTTCTTTGCTGCGATCCTTACCTACTCCTACCGGATCGCTTTTACACTTGAGATCGCCAGAGACATTAATCGAATTAGCGCCTGCCTGCTCGCTTTTACTTTTGCTCTTTTTTCCCAGTTCGCGGTCTATTTCACTAAAAACGAATCGCTCCTAAACAATCGGATAAAGCTGGCTCTTTTTTATCTCCCGCCCGCAATAATCTCCTGCTTATTTTTATTTACAGATTCCATGTACTTGCGCTATGAAATTCAAAACATCGGGATCGTCAGCACCCCTGCTCCCCTTTATTTGTTGTTTGCGCTTGAAACCGCCTTTTATTGCGGTCTTGGGATCGTCTTGCTTCTTAAATATTCAAACGTAACAAAAAAGAATCTGGAACGGCAGCAGGCGCTGATCATTGCGATCGGCTCGCTAATTCCCCTTTCGATCGGGATCCTGCTCGATCAGTTGATCCCCGTATTTTTTGGGATCAGGCTTACGCCGCCCACGGTAGTTTTTGATATCGCTTTCATGAATTTATTTATTTATCTGGCGATGCGCAACTACAGCCTGTTTTCCCTCTCTCCCGCAAAAGCCGCACAAACCATTATCGAAACCATGCCCAATTCGCTTATCGTTACCGATCTTGACGGATGTATATTGTTTATTAACGACGAAGCAAGAAGTCTTTTTCATGACGCAAAACATGCGGTTGAATGCAAACCGATAAGCGCTTTATTTAAAGATAAAAAGAAATTTGATCAGCTCTATAAAGAAGTGGTCGAAAGAAAGGAAGTTGTAGAGCGCTTCGAAGCCGAGCTAATAGACCCTCTGGGAGAAAAGATCCCCGCCTTGATAAACGCCAAGATCGTCCGCCAAAAAAACTTCGGCGAGCTGATTGGGATCGTTTTTATTATTCGGGACGTTAGGGGATAAGGCCCTTTACCCCATCAACTTTTCATAAATCTGCGCCATATACTGCTGGGCAACTCTTTGGGGAGTATATTCGTTTTGCGCCCGCTCCATTGCAGCCATTCTCATTCCCATAAAGAGCTGGGGTTCTGTCTTTAATTTTCTCGCCAATGCGACCAATCCATTCCAAAAGATATTATTTTCTTCAATGGCTCTTGCAGGGTCGCCATTCAAAACGCTCCCAAATGCCATCCCATAATTATGGGCGGTTAGATTTCGGGTCCCCAAGACAGTCTCCCACTCTTTTTCTTGCGCTGCCCAATATTGAGCGCTGCCAAGAATATCCCGGAGGCCGCCAACTTCATTTGCCAGAAGCAGAGGCCCTTGCGCCTGCAGCGTCATAGCAAATAGCCCGCAAGGTTCAAACATTGACGGCATTAGCCCGATCTGGGCCCACTTTAAGCCGTCTTCAAACCTTTCTTGAGAAAACGGATAATATGATAAGGGCATTTTTCTATCCTTGCCAAGCGCCTCAAGCCGTTCTTGCGTTTTTTTGTCACCATCTGCAATGACCCGTATATCAAGCAACTGTTGCTCGCCTAAGGCGGACAAGACCCCCTGAATCGCTGGAAGCCCGTTCAATAAGTAATCGTATCCCTTTTGGGGATCAAGCCGGTTCGCCATTAAAACCCTGACCGGGCCAGACGGGCCTTCAATTGATTTTGCTACCTTGGAAGGAAGCAAGCCGTTTAATATCCCGATCACATCTCTGCGGCCTAAAATATCTCCATAACTTCGGACCGGGCCGTACGAAAAGCCGGTGCTCCCTATCTCTCTCGCATAAGTGGGCGAAACAGTAGTTAGTTTTTTGGACGCGATCATTGCCAGCGCTAACAGGTCGGCCGTTCCTCCCCGTGTCGCCCTATCAGGCAAGCTCAACTGGAGCGAAGCTAATACGCTCGCGTCGGCGATCGTAGTATAGGCAGGGTTGTGGATCGTAAAGGCCGTTGGGATCCCGGCACCATTCACCAAAAATGTCGCTAAACCGGTCAAATGATCATTCCCATGGAAAATGATCCTCTCTCCGGCATTTGCGGCGGCATTTAATTTTTGTGCAATTTGTGCCAAAGCCAGATTAAAAACCAGCATTGCTTCGGTCATCTTCCCGCCCTTGTATATCCCTCCCTCGCATTCCCCCTCCGGCGCAGTTAATTTAGTACTTATTTCGGAGGTTCTATTGCCGTAAACATCAAAGGCAAAATAATGGGGTTCAGACACTTTTCTTATGCTTATCGTTGGGAGGCCTAATTCATCTCTTGCCGCTATGGCAACCAACTTTACCTCCACATCTTTTCCCGGCACTTTTATGCTAAGCTCCATATCGCCGGCATCGCTCCTGGAATTGTCGTATTCATAACTGGCTCCGGAATATGGATTGACACTTACCGCACTGACCCCTTCTTTCGTTAAGCCAAGGTGAAGAGCCCCGATAGCTTGCCCAAATCCCCACCGATGCGGCGGAATATCATTTCTATATCTTCTTCCTTCCGTCGGTGTAGGCTCGTGCCCCGCCAATAAAACGACCGGCCTTCTTACATTCCCTTTTCTGTGCGCAAAAACCGCGTCTACTACTCGATTTACCATTAAATTATCCTCCTAAAATAAAAACCCGAAATTCTCCGGGTTTTAAAAACCTCATTAACTTACACTTTCTTATCGGGCCGGCTTTTTCATAATTTCACCCAATTTTATTTATTGGGCTGAAACGTTGTTTTTCCTCTCTAAATGCGATAAAATTAAGGAGGAGAAAAGGCTTTCTTCTATTTATGCACCCAACAACTTATTCCAAACAATATGATGTAATTGTTATCGGCGCCGGCCATGCCGGGATCGAAGCGGCGCTGGCGGCCGCACGGCTTGGTTGCCAGACATTAATACTAACCATGAATGTTGACACCGTCGCCCTCATGGCATGCAATCCTGCCATCGGCGGACCGGCTAAAAGTCAATTAGTTAGCGAAATTGACGCGCTCGGCGGACAAATGGGGGTTACGACCGATCTCACCTATCTTCAAATGAAAGTTTTGAATACAAATAAGGGCCCGGCCGTTCAGTCCCTCCGCGCACAGTCGGACCGTAATCAGTATCATGTGACGATGAAAAAAGTCCTTGAGGAACAGGAAAATCTCGACATTAAACAAGGCGAGGTAGTGGAACTCCTTATAGAGGGAATAGAAGGGAATAGAAAGGAAGAGAAAGGATTAGAAAGGATTAGGGGAATAAAAACAAGATTAAATACACTCTATCTAGGAAAAGCTGTTGTTGTAACTGCAGGAACCTTCATGAACGGCATTATTCACATTGGAATGGAACATCAGGAAGCTGGAAGAATGGGAGAATTTCCATCGAAAAGTTTATCTGAGTCGCTTAGCACCCTGGGGTTACAGCTAGGCCGACTTAAAACCGGGACACCAGCAAGATTAAACAAAAAATCGATCGATTTCTCTAAAATGTCTCCTCAGCCCGGAGATATTCCACCTAAGATGTTTTCTTTCACGTGGGAGTATAACCAATACGCCGATTCTTCCTCATCCCTCCCAATCCTTACTAACCCTTCCTTATCCCTACCCCAAATCCCTTGTCATCTGACTTGGACCAACGAGAGGGCACATGCGATCATTCGTGCAAATCTCGATCGTTCACCCCTCTTCCAGGGGAAAATAAAAGGGGTCGGCCCTCGCTATTGCCCTTCCATTGAGGATAAGGTTGTCCGTTTTCCGGAAAAAATTTCTCACCAATGTTTTATCGAGCCAACTGGACGAGAAACGAACGAGATGTATGCACAAGGGATGTCGACCTCACTTCCGGAAGATGTGCAAATAGCATTTTTAAGGACCATGCCTGGGCTCGAAAACGTGGACGTTATCCGCCCTGGCTATGCGGTTGAATATGACTATGTCCTCCCTTCTCAGCTAAATTATTCGCTTGAAACAAAATTGGTCGCAGGCCTCTACTGCGCCGGCCAGATCAATGGGACCTCTGGCTATGAAGAGGCCGGGGCTCAAGGCCTTGTCGCAGGAATGAATGCCGCCCTTAAAATAAAAGACAAAGAACCCTTGATCTTGAGGCGCGATGACAGCTATATCGGAACGCTCATCGACGACCTGATCACCAAAGAGATCCTGGAACCGTATCGGATGCTGACCTCAAGGTCAGAATACAGATTGCTGCTCCGCCAGGACAATGCCGACTTGAGGTTGACGGAAAAAGGATATCGCTGCGGGCTTATTTCCGAAAAAAGATACCAAGCTTTCCTGAAAAAAAGAGAGGCCGTCAAGAACGGGGAAAACATATCGGCAGAAGTCACCCGGCAAATAGAAATCACTCAAAAATATGCCGGCTACATCAAAAGACAGCTTGAACAGATCGAGCGTTTTAAGAAGCTGGAAAACAAACTTATTCCCGGAAGCCTTGATTTTGCTTCCCTACATGGGTTATCCAGCGAGGCGCGATTAAAATTAAACAAACTTATGCCCAGTTCGATCGGACAGGCCGGAAGGATCGCCGGGGTATCTCCCGCCGACATAACCGTCCTCCTGATCCATCTTGAATCCCATAGACGAAAAAATAGCCCTATGCTAGAATAAATGCGAAAAGGGGGGTGAAATAAATGAAAAAGGTATTATTATTGTTGTTAGCGCTTGTCTTCGCGGCAGGAATTTCCCACGCAGCCAATCTTTCCGGCATCGGCTACATTGAAGTCCAAAAAGTTTTCAAGGAATTTAAAGAGACCGCCAAAGCCCAAAGCGACCTCGCAAAGCAGGAAGAAAGCTTTAAAAAAGAATTCGAAGAGAGCCAGAAAAAGCTGGAAACAGCCGAAAAGGAAGGAAAGAAAAAAGAAGAGCTGGAAAAAATGCGCAAAGAGCTTGAAACAAAGCTTTCTCCAAAAAGAGACGAGCTTTTAAAAATGAATGAACAGCTCACCGGAAAGATCCAGACCAAGATCCTTGCAGCTGTTAAGACCGTCTCCAAAAAAGTCGGGATCGATATTGTTCTCGATAAACAGGTTTTAATCGTCGGGGGAATGGACTTGACCGATATGGTTATCTCCGAATTAAATAAGTAGGCGTGAAACTAAAGAAAATTGCAGAACTTGTTACGGGTGAAATTGTCGGCAGCCCCGAAACATCAGTGAAAAGAGTCGCAACCATAGAAGAGGCCGGAGAACTAGATATGGTCTTCGTTCTTGAAGACAAATATTTAGCTCCGGCTCTTCAATCAAAAGCCTCCGTTCTGGTCACCGCATCTCCGCAAAAAAGCAAAGCCAAGACTTTTCTGGTAGTAAAAAATCCTCGCCTGGCCATGGCAAAGATCCTCCCTCTTTTCCATCCCAAAAAGAATTCTTTTGGGATCCACCGCAGCGCGATCGTTTCCCCGACGGCAAAAATAGGGAAGAACGTGACCATCCACCCGTTTGTCAGCGTTGGGGCGCATTGCGAAATTGGGGACGAAACAGTTATCTATCCTTCCGTTACTATTTATGACAACGTCAAGATCGGCAAGCGCGTTGTGATCCATGCCGGCGCCCGCGTCGGCGTCGATGGTTACGGCTTCGTATGGGACAAAGGCTCTTATGTAAAAATTCCGCAGATCGGCTCTGTAATGATCGAAGATGATGTCGAAATTTTTGCCAATGTTTGCATCTCCCGAGGAACGATCGGGGCAACAAAGATCGGCAAAGGAACAAAGATCGATAGCCTGACCCATGTCGCCCATAATTGCGTTTTAGGCGCGCATTGCGCCGTGACCGCCCTCGTCGGGTTCGCCGGATCGGTAACCTTAAAAGATCACGTCTCTGTGGGAGGAATGGCCGGGTTCAACGGTCACATCACGGTCGGCGAAAATTCCGTGATTTTGGCCAAGTCCGGGGTCACCAAAGATATCCCCGCAAATTCAATTGTATCCGGGTTTCCTGCCCAGGAGCATGCCAAAGAGATGAAACACCAAGCTTCGCTAAAAAGACTTGTAAAAAAAACTAAATGAGGATCGCATTTTTTTGCGATTCGTATAAACCTTTTCTCTCCGGCGTAACGAACACCGTCAGCATCCTGACCAAAGAGCTAAGAAAGCTTGGACACACCGTCTATATTATCGCTCCAGGTTATCCTGGCCAGGAGGAAAACGAACAAGATGTTTTTCGCCTCCCCTCCATCCCTACCCGCTATCCGAATTTTAGATTGGGGATACCAATAATTAAAAAGATCCCTGACATTGACCTTGTCCACTGCCACTCCCCTTTTCAGATCGGATTAATGGGAAAGCTTACCGCCAGAAAAAGAAAAATACCTCTTGTTTATACCTTTCACACATTTTTTACCCGCTATGTCCATCATGGGGCCCTGATCCCGCCGGCAATTGCAAAGATCGGGATCGTAGCCTACGTCAGAGCATTTTCCAATTCCGCGGATAAAGTGATCACGCCAACAAAGATGGCGATGCGCGTATTGAAAAAATGGAAGGCGGCCCCATCAATCGAAGTGATCCCATCAGGAGTAGACTTTTCTGATTTTCCGGAAAACAGGGAAGAAACAAAACTGCTTCTTCGGAAGCAATATAATATTCCGATCTCGGCAAAGGTCCTGGTCTGTGTCTGCCGGCTGTCGAAAGAAAAAAACATCCAATTTATCCTGGATGCTTTTAATAAAACATCGGCCGATCAATTGGTCCTTGTCGGTGGAGGGCCGCTTCTTGAAAAACTACAAAATACAAATCACAAATTACATAGCAAAATTATCATTGTTGGGAATGTCCCTTATCCTGAGGTGCTTAAATATTACTTAATTGGTGACATTTTTGTTTATTCTTCATTGACCGAAACACAAGGGATGGTGATCGCGGAAGCAAAGCATGCCGGCCTGCCGGCCGTTGCGCTATATTCCGGCGCGCTTGCGGATTCTGTTCGCTCCGGCATTGACGGCTACCTTGTGCCGCGAAACATGGAAGCATTTTCTACCCACATAAACCGCCTTCTTTCAGAGAATGATCTGCGAGCCAAAATGGCACTTGCCGCCCTGGAAGATGCTAAAGACAGGTTTTCCTCATCATCGGTTGCAAAGCGTCATGAAAGTGTTTATAATTTTCTCATCAAAAACAAAAAAGCGAGGTAAGTATATGAAGACTCGTTTAAATTATTTTTTATTCCTGTTTTCATTCGTAATTTCCCCGGCGTTGGCTTATCCAAATGTTTTTCCTTCGCCCTGCCTTAATGGATCGACCGGACTTATTCGGATCCCCGACGCAAGCGTTGTCCCTTACAAAAACTTTAATTTCGGCGCTGATATGGGAACAACTTTTATTTCCGGAAGCGCAACCTCCGAGACGGCAATTAACTACAAGATGAATTTGGGCGCTTTTCACGGGCTTGAACTTGGCATCGTGGGCGGAACGGAACAAAACTCCGGCAAGATGCGCGAAGGCGTTTTTGTGAACATGAAGCTCTCGCTTGCCTCCGGCGAAGAAACCTACCCGCTGCTCCTGGCGCTTGGCGTTGAAAATCTTTTCTCTTACACTAAAACCGATGTCTATATGGTCGCTACAAAATATTTTAAACAGGGGCCTAAGGCAACTTTTGGCTTCATGGCAGATTTTCCGAACAATAAATTTCGGCCGATGGGGATCGCCGGGATCGAACTGCCTACCAGCGAAAATTTATTTATCGACGCCGACATGATGGCAGGAGAGACCCTCTTTCAGGTTAATGCCGGAATAAAGCTATATATAACACCCATATTTTCGGTCAATCTTTATGGGATAAATATTCTTGACACTCCGCAGGCAAAAGACGGTCGATTGGCATATGCGGGCTTCAGTTGGGCAAATCCATTCTAATATATTTAGGAGGCACAAATGAAAAATTTAATTGCTTTGCTGTTATCTGCCGCGTTTTTGATTTCCGCCGCTTCTGCAGAAGTTTTAATTACCGCCAATCCGCTTAAACAGGGTAAATGGGGGATACTTGGCGCCTATTTATCTGATTCTAATCTAGCGGGAGGAGCAACGGCAACTTCCCCGGGCCTCTATGTCGGCTACGGCTTAACAAATAATCTTGACCTATTCTTCACGGCCGGCCAATCAACTTTTGGAAATATCGGCATTGTCCCTTCAAAAACAACCGGCTATGGACTTTCCTTAAAGTATGGTTTATTTGAAGAAAGCGCAAGCATGCCGGTTTCGGTTGCCCTGGGTGTCGGCAGCAAACTTTTAACAAATGATCTCAATAACGGCGCAGTATTAACAGGCGGCAACCAAGTCCTGGCCGGGGTAATCGTTAGCAAAATGATGATCCCCTTTGTTCCGTACACCGGATTGACCTACCGCGGAACGACTTTTAATGGGGCATCAACCCAAGTTCAAACAGACTTGACCATAGGCACCGCGATCGCCTGGTCCATGCAGGGGGCCGTCTATTTGGAATACACCTTGCAATCTATTACTCCAAATGGCGCAGCAAATTATACCGCCAACCAGATCGGCCTTGGCGTCGGTTATAAACTAAACTAATCGCTGACTGGCATTCTTTATTAAGGCTCCCGATCAGATCGGGGGCCTTTTTTTATGTTATAATTTCAGCATGAACGAAGTCCAGGCAAGAAAAGATATTAGTGAAATAAAAGATTATATCCCCGGAAAAACACCAAAAGAACCCGGGACAATAAAGCTTTCATCGAATGAAAATCCTTTTGGCCCATCGCCAAAAGCCTTGCTCGCCATTTCAAAAGAAGTTAAAAGCCTTCAGACCTATCCGGACCAGAAATCGATCGCTCTGCGCCAAGCGCTTTCCAAAAGCTTGGGGATCGAGGCGGATTGCCTGCTTTGCGGGAATGGATCGGACGAAATAATGCAAATTATCGCATCGACCTATTTTAATCCCGGCGACGAAGTAATAATTTCAAACAATAGTTTCAGCATATACGAGCTGGTTTCCCGCCTTTTTGGAGCTAAGCTTGTTTTCGTTTCGCTCAAGGAAAATGAATTGGACCTATCCGCAATAGCCAAAGCCGTTACAGAAAAAACAAAGGCGATCTTTCTAACCGCACCTAACAACCCGACCGGAACCGTCTTTAAGCGCGAAGCTTTTTATGCTCTGGTCAAAAAAACCGCAGGAAAAACATTGCTGATCGTCGATGAAGCCTATGTTGATTTTATGGAAGACAAAGCCTACCCCGACATGCTCGATGAGATCAAAATGGGCCGCAACGTTATTGTCCTGCGCACTTTTTCAAAATACTACGGCCTGGCCGGGATCAGGCTCGGTTATTGCGCCGCGAAAAAAGAGATCATCGCTCCAATGTATAAGACAAAAATGCCATTCAACGTTAATCGCCTCGCGCAGGCCGCCGCCATTGCGGCGCTTGGAGACAAGGCCTTCCTCAAGAACACTTACCGCAATAACCTGGAAGGAAAAAAATATTTATATGCCGAACTGGACAAGCTGGGGCTGGAATATAAAAAGACCGAAGCCAATTTTATTTTTATTACTTTGAAACAGCCGG
>JBAYJF010000002.1:0-42617 GCA_041665245.1 Candidatus Margulisiibacteriota bacterium
ATTATCGTGCTTACCAACCCGCTGTTCTAATTCTTTGAGTTTACGAGAAACCTCAACATGCGTTGCAAGAACCTGCCTAATTTTTATAAATGCCCTTACGATCGTAATATTCACCAAAATTGCACGTTTGCTATGAAGGACTGAAGACAACATTGCTATTCCGTGTTCTGTAAATGCATTTGGCAAATATTTTGAATGTTTCCCTTTCTCTAAGGTTCCAGATTGGAACCTTAGAGCGTTGTATTCACCTTTGCTTAGCTGAAACATAAAATCGTCAGGGAAACGGTCGATATTTCGCTTTACAGCCTTATTCAACTCCTTTGTTTTAACCTTATACAACTCAGCCAAATCTCTATCAATCATCACTTTTTGGCCTCTGATCAGATAAATTTTGCCCTCCACCCTTTCAATTGGAATAATATTTGCCATGTTTTCCCCTCCTTACTAAAGGATTAGCAATGTTGTTGCCGGTAAAATTTGTCCCAAAAACACATATATTGGCTAATAGCATTGTTACAAATGAAAATAAAAATGGGGTAGCTTATCTGGCCAGATATTTCGCAGCAAAATATCCGACGAAAACACAGCCGATCGCCAGAATATTAGAAAGCAGGATGTTCAAAATCGCGAGCTTATACTCCCCGTCCCGGATCAAATTAAAATTTTCCAGGCTAAAAGCTGAAAATGTCGTATAGCCGCCAAGGATCCCCGTAAAAGCAAAGAGGCGCAAATTAGGAGAAAAAGAGAATCGCTCAAAGACCGCCCAGAGAATACCGATCGCCAATCCCCCGGTCACGTTTACGACAAGAGTCCCAAACGGAAAAACATTTTTATAGAACTTGTAATCGATCCCGGAAATAATAAAACGAATAAAAGCTCCGACCCCTCCCCCAACGAAAACTGCCAGGTAATTCATAAAAAGAATTATTTCCCGATCTTTAGTCCGATCGAAAAGCCAACGGTGTTAGTATTATTTGATTCGTTCGATTCAATAATTCTCTTATTGTAATCGGCCGTTGCATTGAAGACAAAGTCACCTTTAGCCCTAATTGGATAATTGATCTCTGTCGTATAACTTTTTCCCGGATCTAAAGAAGGGGTGACGTTTGTTAACGCCGTTATATCCTTTTTATTTTTTTTTGAAACCATCCGGATCGTAGTATTTGATGGATCAGAAGCCGTTTTTCCTTGATTTTTGACCGTATAGATCACCTTAACATTTTTATCGTCGGACTTATCGACTTTAATGCTTGTAACAACCAGATCGGGCCCTTTTACAAGTTTTGGCGGGCAACTTCCCTGCACTGCAATTGATGGTACAGAAGCCGCGAACATAATCACCAACGCTGCCAAACAAATCGATACATTTTTTTTCATATTATTTCCCCCACAAATTTCATTTGATGAAGAATTATATCCCTAAAATCGCCGACATGTAAAGTAAAAATAAAGTACCTATTCTTTTTTTTGAAGTATGTTACAATCAAACCAAATATTATGCCAGAATTTAGATACAATTCTGCGATAGACGATTGGATAATAATCGCCACCGAGCGCGCAAAACGCCCAGAAGACTTTTCTACTAACAAATCATATGCTGCCTCCGGAGATAGTTCCGCCAATTGCCCATTTTGCGGCGGACGGGAAGCCAAAACACCAGCAGAAACTTTTGCGATCAGGGGCCCCGGAACGGCCCCAAATACTGCCGGCTGGCAAGTTCGGGTGATCCCAAATGCTTTTCCGGCGCTTAAAGCGGATGACGAACCGAAAAAAAGCAACGACCCTGCTGGCTTCATGAAAATGGGCGGATTTGGGATACATGAAGTCATCATTGAATCTCCGGCACACGACAAAATAATCGCCAACATGGACCTTTCGCATGTGGAAAAAATATTTGCTGCCTACCGCCAGCGCTATATTTCATTATCCGAAGATCCCAGAGTTAAATCGATCATTCTTTTTAAGAACCATGGACACAATGCCGGGACATCCCTAAGCCATCCGCACTCTCAAATAATCGCCCTGCCGGTAGTCCCCAGTATCATAAAAAGCCGGATGGGAACGGCTAAAGACTATTTTGATGAACATAAAAGCTGCGTCTATTGCGACATGATCCGAATGGAAAAAACCGAAAAGCAAAGAATAATTTCCGAGACCGATAATTTTATCGCATTTGTCCCTTATGCCGCCCGCTTTCCTTTTGAGACCTGGGTCCTTCCCAAAGATCATGCTTCGAATTTTAAGACCATCACTGAAAAGCAATGCACAGAACTGGCCGGCATCTCCAAAACGGCTCTGGAAAAACTCTTTCGCGGGGTCAATAACCCTGATTTCAATTTTGCCATCTATTCCGCCCCATGCCAAGAAACAAAAACAGATCCGTTCCATTGGAACTTGAAAATATTTCCGCGGATAACAACCGCTGCCGGTTTTGAGCTTGGTTCAGGCATAATCATTAATACGATGGTACCGGAGACGGCGGCAAAACATTTGCAAGAAGTCTAAAAAAACATAAAGGAGAAGAATACATGAATAAACGCATGCTAATAGTCGGAACAGTTATCGTAATTTTAATCGTAGTCGCGTATGGGGCATTCTTTACGCTCCGGTATTTAGGGAATAAAGGGATCAATGGGAGCGGAACGATCGAAGTGACCGAAGTCGTGGTCAGCAGCAAGGTAACCGGCCGGATCATTCAATTAAATGTTGACGAAGGGTCAAATGTTACCGCCGGCGAAATTCTGGTTGAAGTAGAAAAACAGGATTATCAGGCCCAACTCGAAAGCGCAAAGGCAAAATGCAACTTGGCTAAAAACGAGTTGGGACGCAACAGCGAAGCCTACGCTACAAATTCAATTACCGCAGACCAATTAGATGTTGCCCGCAGCAACTATAAAGCCGCCGCGGCAGCCCTCACCTTGGCCGAAAACCAATTATCTTATACCACCATTCCCTCTCCGACCAAAGGCGTGATCTTGTCCAAGGCGGTTGAAATGGGAGAGCTCGTTGTGCCCGGTTCGCCAATTGTAACCATGGCCAACCTAGATGAAGTGAAATTATACCTCTATGTCGGTGAATCGGTGGTAGGGAAGCTCAAATTGGGAGGGGAAGTAAAAGTTACGGTTGATTCATTCCCCGGGAAAGCCTATATGGGGAAAGTTTCTTACATATCTGATAAGGAAGAGTTCACCCCGAAACCGATCCAAACCCGTGAAGAAAGAACAACTTACGTCTATAAAGTTAAAGTCACTATCCCAAATCCCCAACATGACCTAAAGCCTGGTATGCCGGCCGATGGCGAATTCATATGCAATTCGCAATAGAAGCGAAAAAATTAACCAAAAAGTTTGGAGATAAAACTGCGGTCAATGCATTAAACCTGCAGGTCAAACCGGGCGAGATCTTTGGCCTGGTCGGTCCAGATGGCGCGGGGAAAAGCACGACAATGCGGCTCCTATCAACCGCAATGACCCCAACCTCCGGTGAAGCTTTTGTCTTAGAATTGAGCACCCAGACGCAAGAAGAAGAGATCCGCGATCGGATCGGCTATATGCCGCAGCGCTTTGCCCTTTATGGTGAACTAACGGTCAGCGAAAACATTGATTTTTTTGCGGAAATTTACGGTGTACCAAAAAATGAAATTGGACCAAAGAAGAAAGAATTATTGGAATTTACCGGCATGTCAAAATTTGGCGATCGCCGCGGCCGCAACCTCTCCGGGGGTATGCAAAAAAAATTGGCATTGGCTTGCAACCTGATCCATAAACCGGAGATCATTATGCTGGATGAACCGACGCTGGGGGTTGATCCAATTTCGCGGCGGGAGTTTTGGCGGATCCTTTACGGTCTGTCGGATGTTACCATTGTGGTAACCACACCTTATATGGACGAAGCCGAGCGCTGCAACCGGATCGCCCTGATCCGGGAAGGACAGCTGCTCAATTGTAATACACCGGAAGAGATCAAACGGCATTATGGAACAAAAACCCTGGAAGAGGCCTTTATTAAGGCCGTTGAGACCGGCACATGACAGAAACAGCCCTGGAAATTACCAACCTCGTAAAAAAGTTTGGCAGCTTTACCGCGGTCAACAACATCAGTTTTAACGTCAATAAGGGAGAGGTCTTCGGCTTTCTGGGACCGAACGGAGCGGGAAAAACAACTACTATCCGAATGTTATGCGGGATCCTCGACCCCACTTCCGGCGTCGGGAAAGTCGGCGGCTACCTGCTTGGGAAAGAAGCTCAAAAGATCAAACAAACTATCGGTTATATGTGCCAAAAGTTTTCCCTCTATGATGATCTGACAATTGCAGAGAACATCGATTTTTATGCCGGTATGTACCAAACAAATAAGGCCACCAGAAAAGAGCAAATGGAAAAAATAATGGAACAGGCGGAATTGACCCAAAGCAAGGATACGATCACCGGGACCCTCTCCCTTTCCGTCAAACAGCATTTGTCGCTCGGCTGTTCGATCATCCATGAGCCAAAGATCATTTTTCTGGATGAGCCGACCGGCGGCGTCGACCCGATCTCCCGCAAAAAATTCTGGAAGGTTATTGATGAAATGGCGGCAAAAGGCGTAACGGTCCTGGTAACCACCCACTACATGGACGAAGCAGAAAGGTGCGATCGGATCGCCTTGATCAGCGCCGGAGAAATGATCGCCTGTGATTCACCGGCAAACTTAAAACAAAAATTAATGGGGAACACGCTTTTTGAGATCGAGGTCGACCAAGTGATGAAAGGATTGGAGGCATTAAGGAAGGAGACGTTCAGCCGCGATGTTTCCCTGTACGGGGTCTTCCTCCATGTGCTGGTCGAAAACGCAGACTGCGAAAAAGATATTCGCGCGGCTCTTACCAAAGCCAACATCCAGTTAAAGAGAATTGAAAAGATCTTGCCGTCGCTTGAAGATGTTTTTGTCTTTCTGGTAGAAAAACAACAAGCCGAAATGGCCAAAGGAAAGAAATGAAAAAATCAAGCTTCATCAATCCTCGGCGGTTATATGCAGTAATGAAAAAAGAAGCCATTTCGATCTTTCGCGATCCGATGTCCCTGGCTGTCATGCTGGTCATGCCGATCTTCATGCTTATTCTTTATGGTTTTGCCGCTTCACTTGATGTTAATCATATCCCAATATCTATTTTAGATAAGGATAAATCGGTCGAAAGCCGTAATTTTATTAATCGTTTTACCAATAACAAGTATTTTAAGCTGGTTTCTTATATTTATGCGGACAAAGAGATCCCGGTCATCCTTGATAAGGGGACAGCCAAAGTGGTGCTTAATATTCCGCATAAATTTGGACAGGCGGTCAGGGGTGGAAAACCCGCCAGCGTCCAAGCCTTGATCGACGGATCGGACTCAAATTGGGCACAGTCGGCAACAGGGTATGTCTCATCGATCGGCGCCGGTTATAACCAAGATCTGATCAAGATCAAGATCGCCCAAATCGGCTACGCCAAGCCGATCCCGAATCCAATTAATTTGGTCCCGCGCATCTGGTACAATTCCGATCTGCGTTCAATGAACTTTTATATCCCCGGTTTAATTGCCGTTATTCTCATGCAAGTTTCGGTTATTTTGACCTCACTTACAATAATATCCGAAAAAGAACAGGGAACGATCGAAAGCATTATTGTCAGTCCCATCAGAAAATACGAGCTAATGCTGGGAAAGATCCTCCCCTATGTAATAGTAATTCTCTTCGATGTGTTGATAATCACCGGGTGCGGATATTTTTTATTTGATGTCCCGATCAAAGGAAGTTATTTGCTTTTGGTCCTCTGCGCATTTATTTTTTTGGTGGGAACAATGGCGATCGGACTATTTATTTCCACGACGGCAACCTCAAGCCAGGCCGCAATGCAGATGGCTTCGGTTTCCACCCTTTTGCCATCGATGCTTCTATCGGGATTTAGTTTCCCGATCGAAAATATGCCTATTTTTTTACAAGGTGTTTCACTGTTTGTCCCAGCCAGGTATTTTGTTGATATTTCAAGGTCGATCTATTTAAAAGGTGTAGGACTAAACTGCATCTGGCAGGATTTTGTCATGATGACGGGGCTCAGCCTGATCTTTATCGCTTTGAGCATTATCGGATTTAAGAAGAGGTTGGATTAATGTTTGATAGCCGCCTGTTCCATTTTATAAAAAAAGAGATCCTGCAGCTGCTAAGAGATAAGCGCATGCTCTTTATTGCGCTGGGCATGCCGGTCGCCCTGCTTTTTCTCCTGGGTTATGTTGCGTCAATGGATATTAAACATCTTTCAACGGCGGTCCTTGATGAAGATAAGAGCTTTTACAGCCGAGAATTTTTGCGGAAGTTCAGCTCCAATCAATATTTCGATTTCAATTATTATTTGTATAGCCGCGAACAAATTTCCCAATATCTCGATTCGGGCAAAGCCAAGCTGGTGATCTATGTCCCTTACAAATTTGGGCAGAAAATCGCGCATGAGCAGACGGCAGATGTACAAGTGAATATGGATGGGAGCAACGCCTCTATTGCCATGATCTCGCAATCGTATGTTAGCCAGGTTGGCGGACATGCAGGGAATGAAATATTTTACCAGCGTTTAGCGCGGCACGGCCTTGCCAAATATTCTGCCCCCTTATTCGATTTGCGCACCCGTATTTGGTACAACGGGGACATGGAGAGCCGCTTCTTTTATGTGCCGGGGATCTTTGCCCAGTTATTGATGATGATCAGCATGATATTGACCACTTCCTCCATTGTTAAAGAGAAGACCCGCGGGACCATGGAGATGCTCTCGGTCACCCCCTTGCGTCCCATGGAGATCATTTTGGGGAAATTGATCCCCTTTGGTGTTGTGGCGATGTTTGATATGGTCATAGTATTTTTAATTGCCACCCTTTGGTTTGGCGTGCCAATGCGCGGGAGCGTGCTGTTTTTATTCCTGCTTGGAGCCATCTACCTTTTAGCCGGCTTGGGAACGGGCGTGGCCATTTCCACTTTTGCCCGCAATGAAAGACAGGCAGGCATGGCCAACTTATTGGTAACTGCGCCGCAACTTATTTTATCAGGCTTTATTTTTCCAATTGAAAATATGCCGCCGTTCATTCAAATAATCACCTGTTTTATCCCGCTGCGCTATTTTCTCTCGATCGTCAGGGAGATCTTCTTAAAAGGGACCGGGATCGTATATCTCTGGCATGAGATCTGGCCGATGATCCTGATCGCAGTCGTGATCTTAACTGTTAGTGTTAATAAATTCCGGCAGAAAATAGAATAATATTAATAATGAAAGGGAGGCAAACATGAAAAAGTATTTTGTAGTCGTGGGGATCCTGATGTTGTTTTTGACCGAGGCCAACGCGCTGGACCAGGCTGAAAGCATTAATTATGCAATAAAGAACAATCCGACAGTAATTGCTTTGCAGAAAAAAGCGGCCGCAGCCAAAGCAAGATTAAATCAAGCAACCAGCGCTTTTTTCCCGACAGCCAATCTTAGCGGAGATATTGATAAGGCCTACTCCTCGCCCGCAACCGCGCAGATCAACATTGGAGGGGTGGCCCAAAATGTAACGATCGGGACCGATGCCAACGCCAGCGTATCGGGTATTCAGGCTTCGGTCTCCCAGCCGGTCTTTGTCTCTGCCCTTTTCCCCGAATTTAATATTGCTCAAAAAAGATTTGATGCGGCTAATAACAATTACCAACAAACGGTCATTGATACGTCGTTTATCGTAACCCAAAACTATTTTGGCGTATTAAAAGCCTTAAAAATGAAAAAGCTGATGAGTGATTCGCTTGAATTGTCCCGCTCGCACCGCAAACAAGTGCAATCAATGCTAAATGCCGGCATGGCCAAGAAAGCCGATCTTCTGCAATCGATGGTCCGTGAAGCAAACGATAATGTTGCCCTGATCCAATCCAAATATGATATCGATCTTGCCAAAGGCAGTTTTAATAATGCTTTGGGAAAAGATATTAAGCAGCCGGTTGAATTAAAGGACGAAGGTTTTACCGGAAAACTTAATGATCTTCCGGGATTTGATGAATTATTATCAACGGCTTATGCCAATCGGCCGGATTGGAAAACATGTTTGCTGGAAACCGGCATCAGCGAAGAACAGCTGAAGCTTTCGCAAAGCGACTATCTGCCCAACATCGTCTTGAGCGCAAACTCCGGCAACAAGACCACCACCTATCCTGCCTATAAATCAAATATTAATTCCTGGAATGTGTCAGGGACCGGCTCCTGGAAGATCTTCGACAGTTTTGGAAGAGAAAATAAAGTTCAGGAAGCATCGGAAAATTTATCCGCCCAGCGTTCACAAGTTGAGCAGTTCAGGAATAATATTGCTCTGGAAGTAAATGACGCATATTTGAATCTAAAAAGCGCCCTGGAATTAGTGATCGCGACCCAGCAAGCGGTCGATTCTGCCGAGGAGAGTTATAAGGTATCGACCTCTCTGTATAATGCAGGCATGGGAACAAATGTTGAAGTTATTGATGCCGAGGTAGCTTTGACCAAATCCAAAACCGATCATTTGAATGCATTATTTAATGTTGAAGTTGCCCGGGCAAAAACAAACAAAGCTGTCGGAAAAAATGTCTTATGACCGCCTGCCTTGGATATAAGCCAGCGGAAATAATATAACAAATTGGACCAGACTGCCGATCATGACCACCGTCACTACCCGCGGGTCGGAAAAATTAGCGGCCGCGATAAGCAAGGCGGCCGCAATATTGCGCGTCCCCGACCCCAAAACCATAACCTGCCGCTCTGCGCGGCTGCTCCCTCCCAATAAATAAGCGATCACAATCGTTGCAAGCGTAAACAATAACGTTAGGTTGTAAACTCCCGTCCCGTAGGCGGAAACCACCAAATGGTAATCAATAAATATCGCAAGTATAAGCCAAGCGATCAGGCTCATTGATGAAATTCTATCGAATATTTTCTTGAGCCTCCCGGCAAGAGAGGGCCTCCAGGCATTTAATGCCAGCCCTATGGCCAGAGGCAGGAGCATTAGAAGGATCTGCGGCCGGGCGATCGCCCAGGGATCGATCGAAAGACCAGGAATAGCATAAGGAAGAAGGATGGGAGAAAAAATTACGGTAGACACCATCAGCAAGACCATTAGTCCGATAGAACTGGCGATGTTCCCTTTTCCCAGACCGACAAGCTTGGGTAAAAAAGGCGCACCCCCGCAGCAGGCAAGAATTACCAAGCCGGCCTGCATGCTGGGATCGGCCTTTAGCAATACCGACAATAAATAAGCCGCCGCCGGGATCAGTATAAAGTTTGCGATCAGCGCCAGGAAAACAAATTTCATCTTTTTCAGCGGCTCAGCAATTTCTCGGATCGTTAAACCGAGCCCCGCCCCGAACAGACTCGTCAAAATAAATGTAAACATGAACAGGCTGACCAACAATTGAATAATCGGCTTCATATTATTCTTCCCTCCTTAACGCCAGATCTTTTCAAGTGAATATTTATCCGGCTCAAATTTTACTTTCGGATTAAAAAATACATCCATCCATTTTATGGTGTTAATTTCGGTCGATTGCTTCAGATCCGGCCAATTGCCGCTTACTTTCAGATGGATGGCGTTGACCAGCATATCAAAACCAATTGTAAAAGGGAACATTACCTGACGGACAGTTTTGACAAAGCCAAACCGCGAAAACTTTATACCAACGTTAAAATCTGTCTGGCCGGAAAAGGCCCCTACGCCCATGATCCTCAAGTCCATATTCGGGGCCTTGGCATAGGCATCATCCAAAGTGATTTGCCGTCCGCCAAGAGAAAAAGTCCCTTCCAAACTTTTAAAATCAGGCATTTTAAAGCCTTTGTTTAAAGTGTTGATCCCCTCTTCGATAACCTTAACAATAACCGCCGAGCGCAAGCTTGCATCGGCTATTTTACAATAACCCCCGCCGACAATTGATCTTATGTCTTTCCAGGAAGCCATCCCGGCAAAATTTACGTCCAGGGTCCCTTTCATTCCTTTAAGCCTCGGGTCAGTCTTTCCAAAAAGAGACATATCCAACCCGCGAAGCTTAACGCCTACCCCCCACTTCTCAATATCCATTTTCAGTTCTCCGCTGACGCTCCCATTGTATAGTTCGAGATTGGGAATAATGGCGCTGAAAATACCTGCTTGAAGATTTAAGTCAAGGTTAAAATCACTGCGCGGAATATTTTTTATAGAAAGATCGCGAAATCCCAGACTAAGATTCCCATTCCAGGCTGCTTTCTTTTTTACCTCGCCATTTAGTGAGCCGGCCACCTCAATATGTCCGGAGATCTCTTGCGGAAGAACTTCGGCAGATATGATAGGCAAACTTATTTTACTTTCCTTTCCAAAGAAAGCAAAAATATCCTTGATCCCCAGCTTGCCGGATATTGACAACGATCCTTTTTGGCGTTTAATGTCGGAAAGTTTTATCCCCACCTCCAGGCTTGATGCTTCGGCCGTTGCATGCAGCTGGCCGGCGGCTTGGAGAGAAAATGTTCTTTCCACTAAACATTCAATAATAAAATTGGCTACGTTCCCCTGTAATAACAAGCTGCTTGGCCGGGTAAACTTTAGCTTCCCTTTAAGATCAACTTGTTTCCCGAACAGATCCCCTTTCAACCTATCGATCGTTAATCCTGCAGCATCAAGCCGCGCACCTAATTCTGCTTTCTTAGCAACTACCTTTTTTCCAAAAACGATCGCGGCTCCATTTGCTTCCATCTTTCCGGAATATAAAAGTTTTTTTTCCTTATAATCAAATTTGATCTCTACGCTTAAGTATTTTGCTTTCATGCTCCAGGGTTTCAACCAGGCAGATAAATAATGCTTCCAATATTGGCCCAGATATATCGTCTGAAGCTTTATTCTTCCAGAACAATCCTTGGGCTGCTTCACATAATCAAGCGTTAGATCGAATTTTTCTTCCCCTTTTGATCCGGAGATACAGGATAGAACCAGTCGATATCGTCCGTTTTGCACTTGCGACAATGTCAGTCGCACGTCCTGGTATTTTCGATCCAGTCGATCGTTTTTGTTGGAGCGATCCGAAAAATACAAAACACTGTCTGAAATTCCGATCTCATGGATCTTGACCGTAAAATCGCCCGAACGGAGGAGCTTCAACCAATCGATCTCCTTCAGACTTTCAAAATTCCATTTCCCGTTTTTTGAATGGATGACGGATAATTCCGCATGTTTAATGTTAAATTTTGTTATCTCAATACTTTTGGAGAACAACGACAACCAGTTAAGATCCAGGTCAACGGCCCCGGCAGAAACAATTTTCATTTTTTGTCCGCGGAAATTAACCAAAAACACAATGTCTTTTATTACAAAACCCTGATGGGGATAATATTCGATCCGCTGGATCTTAACGGAAAGGGGGCCATTTTGGCTGGCTTGTTCAAGTCGTTTTACAACTTCGGGAAGAATAACCTTGGGAATAAAATAATAATTAAGGCTTCCCCATAAGACGAAAAGCAATATCACCAAAACGATAATCGCTGCACATATATATTTAACTGTCCTTTTCATTGACTTACAAATTTAGCCAGGCCTCATTCTTTTCTATCTACTTACCGCAAGTAAACTTCCCATTCTGGACTTTATGGACAGCAAGAGAAACAATGTAGAAACGTCATTTCAAATGCGAATATCCCATAGCCTTCAAAATATCATTGGCCGCTTTCGATCCGGCCCAGACCGCCCCGCCCCAGGTAGGAAAACAGCTGGCATACTCTCCACCAAAATAGATATTGCCCAAAGGCTCTTTCAATGTTTCCAAATATTTCGATAAAAATCCCGGGCTGACATGCACTTCACCGATCGGCCATTGCTTGATCTTGTATCCCAGGACATCTTTTTTGGGATCAAATTTTGGGTTGATAATCTTGATATCTTCATAGAGCTTATCAAGCGTTTCCTGTTCAGAAAGATTTGTATTCTTCGGGTTGGTAATGGCCGCGGCAATGACGGAACCAACTTTAGGATAGCCGTTAACCGGACCTGATTCATTCATAAAAGCGGCCGAGTTGCCGCAATTAAAGAACATAACGCCGGTAAAATCCGCCTCGCTCGGCATGTTCTTTAATTGCAGGGCGATCCCTGTCAGCGGTACGTATTTTACCGCCGCCAAAGCCTGCAATTTCTTAGGGCTTAATCCTTTAATAATATTCTTAGCTACGTTTGCAGGCGTCGTAACGATCACGTAATTTGACGAATACTTCTGGCCGTTGCGGCAGAGAACTTCTACGGTTTTACCGCTCTGAGACACCTCAGTTACTTCTGCGTTTAAGATCAGTTTACCCCCGGCTTTTTGAAAATCCTTGCTCATTTCTTCGACCAGAAGATCATTCCCCCCTTTGACAACATAAACAGGGAAAAATATATTTCCTCTATACCAGCCGACCAAAAAAAGAGCGGAAATATTATCAATATTTCCGCCAAAACCGGCGCTTACCCTGGTCCCCCATATTTTGGCTACCTCCGGATGGAATTGCGAAAGATATTCTCTAATCGACTGCTTTTCGAGTTTTTTCCATAACGCGGTATTCGGATTTAGATCGTAAACAAAGTCCCAATTCGGTTGTTTATTTATATCTATTCCCGGATAGAGGTCCGCCGCATCCTGGTTCATTTTCTTTATGGAAGCAACCAGATCTTTTTTTGCCTCTTCGGAAAACGGCAGGTTGGCCAGCAGATCCTTACTGTTAAGTTTTATTACCTTGCCGTCCAAAACAAAAGTATCTACCTTCAACTCCTGCTGAGGATGGCGTTTAATGTATGGATCAGCCAAAGAGCTAAAGTTGGCATTGACCCACACTGTGCCAAGGTTACAGCTAACACCATCAAAGTTAACCGATTCCATTCTCCCGCCAACCCGCGATTCCTTCTCCAGAAGGACAACCTGAACCCCATGTTTAACAAGATCTAGCGAAGCGGTCAATCCGGCGATCCCTCCACCAACGACCACCACTTCGGGTCGGCCTTTTTTATCCTGCCTGGCAAACAAAAAGACAGCCAAGGCTGCAACCAACACTACCAATATCAAAACAATTATTTTTTTCATTTATTCTCCTAATGGATCAAAAAAACTCGATTGACACAAGCCGATTATAAGATATAAACTATCGGTATTCAAGGAGAAAATAATGGATTTATCGAGGGTGCTTGCAGCAATGCTTTTCCTGCCTATATTTATGGCCGGTCCGATCATTGCCGAGGTTGCGGGAGAAACCAACTCCGAACATTTGGCCAAACAGCTGCAGAACCCGGTCGCATCGCTCATCAGCATCCCCTTCCAAAACAATTTTGAGTCGGGGCTAGGCCCGGCAAAAGACGGAAATCGTTACACATTAAGGGTCCAACCGGTCGTTCCCGCAACTTTCAACAAGGATTGGAACTTGATCACTCGGCCGATCTTTTCTTATATCAACCAGCAAAACGTGATCGGAGCAACCCGCCAAAACGCGATAAGCGACACCCAAATTGAGATGTTTTTTACTCCCAAAACGGTCAGGGAGGGCGACATGCTGTGGGGACTGGGGCCTGTCTTCCTTCTTCCAACCGCCGCAGAGGCGTCCTTAGGCACTGAAAAATGGGGGATCGGCCCAAGCGCGTGCATCCTAAAACAAGAAGGACATTTGACGATCGGGATGCTGGCAACGCATCTCTGGTCGATCGCCGGCAATAATAGCCGCAGCAATATCAGTCTTTCATATTTACAGCCGTTCATTTCGCATTCAAACAATGTCGGGACATCAATAAACTTTTCTTCAGAAACCAACTACGACTGGATGAACGGACAAGCAACGATCCCTCTTATTTTCGGCGCCAGCCAGATCGTTCCAATGCTCGGCCATTATTTTAGCTTCAGCCTGTCGGGAATATACAATCTTCAATCCTCAACGAACACTTCCCCTTGGGGAGGAAGAGCGGTTGTAACCCTTCTCCTGCCCGAAAAAAACAAATAAAAGGAGCATACCGGATGAGAAAGTTATCTGTATTGGTTTTAATGGCCTTCTTTGCCTCGACGCTTGTTTATGCCTGCAGCGATTTTGTAATTAAAGCAAAAGACAAAAGCGTAGTTGTCGGACGCTCCATGGAATTTCCGATCGATCTAAAATCAGAAGTCGTTGTCGCTCCCAGAGGCCAGCAATTCAATGTCGTTAACAAAAAAGGGACAAAGGGAGAAAGCTGGACATCAAAATACGGCTACTTTGGCATCAATGCATTTAATTTGGCCGATACCTATGTTGAAGGATTAAATGAAAAGGGCCTTGCCTTCGATGGGCTAATGTTCACCGGAGCAGAATATCAGCCAGCGACCCCAGGAAATTTTGTTCCACTGGATAAATTTTGTGCGTGGACAATGGGAAATTTTGCTTCAGTTGACGAAGTAAAAGAGGCGCTTAAGAAAACAAATATTGCCGCTTCCGAAATGGATAAGATCAAAAGCATGGGAATGCACGTTGCCGTTCATGACGCTACGGGCAAAAACATAGTGATCGAATTTATCGGAGGAAAAACTTTTGTATATGACAATCCTCTGGGGGTCATGACCAACCGCCCTAGTTTTGATTGGCAGATGAACAACTTGCGAAACTATATCAACCTGGATTCGCATGATAAAAATCCTAAAATGATAAACGGGGTCAAAATTGAACCGACCGGGGTCGGGAACGGAATGCTTGGCATGCCGGGCGACTGGACCCCTCCTTCCCGCTTTGTGCGCATGGCGCTCGCAATCGATGCCGCTTTGCCCCCAAAAAACGCAGCTGAAGCTTTTAATTTGGTGGAACACATCCTAAACATCGTCGATATTCCTAAAGGAGTAATAAAAGAAAGCACTCCCGTTCCATTTATGGAAATATATGGCATCGCCCAATGGGCAATTGCCAAAGACCTAACGAACAAAGTCTTATATTACAAAACTTATGAGAATACCGCATGGAAATCAGTGGACCTTAACAAGTTCGACCTAACGCCAGGCGCGCCTAAAAGATCAATAGCGATCGATGATAAAACAAACTCGATCATCGACGTTAGCGGGCAACTTCAATAAGGAGCATATGAAAAAACAATTATTAATTTTGTCCCTTATCGCACTCGCTCTCTATGGCTGCGCCCAGGTTTCGCTGGAAGTAACAGAATATAAACCGCAAAACATTGAACCCAAGCCTATCGAATCTTTCATTAAAGATATTAATTATTTTTCACTCCATGATGATCCTAGTTTTGAGGTTGATGCTACTATTTATGAATACAACAACATCATTTCTCTTTTGATATCGGTAAAAAACAAAACGGGGGAAGATCTGGAACCGGAACACTATTCAATTTCTTTGGCCGACGGCCGGGACCATAAGCCGATTAAAATGCTTTCGCGAGACGATATGCTGGCGATCAGGGCAAAATATGCCGGGGTTTCAAAAGGAGCCATACAGGACCAAGTTATTGAAGCGACCATGTCAAACGCCCTTAAAGTCGCCAATATGCCGACCAAAGAAAAGGTAATCGACCTAATGACCTTGGGTATTAGCAAATACTTTTCTTTCAGAAAAATATATTCAAAAGAAACACGCGAAGGAGTGATTTGTTTCATAGCCGATTTTAAGCTTGAATACCCTTTGACCCTTTCACTTAAGATCAAGAATAGAACACTGCCATTTATTTTCATTCCGGATAAAGTGACACATTAAATTCGATTTAAGAAAAAAGGTCTGCATTTCTCTTTTTTCTGTTCTAATTATCTGCATACTGGTCGGCTGCGGGTCGGTAACTTCCCAAAATGACCAATATCAGGCCAGCCTCAATGATATGCTTTCGTCAAAATGGCAGGCTTTTGGAGCCGGAAAGGCAAATTTTGGCGGAGGATTAGCGCTCTATATGATCACGCCGCAAGGCAATTTCTACGCTTCAACCAATATGCCAAACGGTTCTAAAGATTCCCATTTCAGGGCCGCCAGCACTACGAAAACCTTCACCTCCGCGGCAATAATGCTCCTGCATCAGCAGGGAAAATTGAACATCAATGACCTGATCACCGCAAATATCCCCGGTTCCAGCGAGCCATATGTTCCAAATACAAATGATTACAATATTCCAAATAAAAACCAGATCACGATAAAATTACTGCTTAAGCACCGCGCGGGCGTCTTTGATGTAACCAACGAATATATACCTTCCGCCGAAGCGGTCCCCTATGCCGGCCAAAATTATCTTTTATATGTTGAAGCTTCTTCTCCAGAACATCAATTTACTTTTGATGAATTAGTCGGCGTTGTCGCCACTTGCGAATTAAGTTATTTTGCGCCCGACACATCCTATCATTACAGCAATACCGGCTATAACATCCTCGGTAAAATAATTGAGAGGGTCTCGGGCCAAAGATATGATCAATTTTTAAATGATAATTTTGTTGTACCAAATAATTTAACTCAAACTACGTTCCCGTATCTAGGAACGAGCGTCTACCCGCCTACTCCTTATGAAACTGGCTACAAATATGAAAATCAAACATTAACGGAAGACACTAAAGACAATATGTCCGGGAATGTTTCAGAAGGAAATGTCCTTACAACGCCATCTGACCTGGCAAATTGGATCCGAAAGCTGGTAAGAGGTGAAGCGGGTTTAACTGCAGATACCGTTTATTTAATGACCTCCGAGGCAACTAGCACCGCTTACGGCCTAGGCATTTTTAGGAACTCAGGCCTGGGCTTTGGGCACAATGGCGCACATGGCGGGTATTTAACCGATGCCTTTACCGACCCGGTGCAGGACGTGACCGTCGTCGTTTCAGCTTCAGTCATTGATGAGAATGATATGGCTAGCGAATCAAATGTACTAAATAATGTCAGCAGAGCAGCTAAGAATATTCTCGGCTATTCAACCGCTGAAGCAAATTAAAATAGAATTATTTTTCCTGGGCGTGAACCTTTTATAAAAGACTTAAGTCCCGCGATTTTAGCTTTGTAATATTTCCACACAGATCGGTTATTATTAACGTGATCCGTTTTTCATCCAAAGATACGGATATTTTTACGTTCGCAGGAACAATTTCTATCCCTCTCATTTCCAATCTTGAATTGAGGATCGCAGTAATCTTTTCTAGTATCCTATCGATTTCCAACCTTAATTCCCCTTTCTCAGTATGCCTGCATCTTGAGTCCAACTTAACCGATAAATTCCTTAAAAACATTCTTTCCTCTTCATTTGGAACTTCATCAATAAACCTCTTTAAATGTTTTTCCGAGAACAGGGAAAGTCCGCCCAAATTAGGCCCCGGAACATAGCGCATTACCGATATACTGGGGGAAAAGGCAAGGCCATCACCTACCCCACATTGTAATATTGGCTCCACATCAAAAATAACATCAAACAAATCCCCATCGATCCTAATTGAATCTGAAATCCGTTCACGCATTAATAAGCCTCTTGCACGAGCGGTCACATATTGATAACTTAATAATTGTTCTAATGGTAAGCCTTTAACATATTTCTTGAAAACCAACCCAGCATCTATATAAACAGAGCTATCCTCGCCTTCTTCAAGGGGATCAGTTGGCCTTATCTCAATTCTCTTTGGAGCTTCTTCATCAGTTGTCTTATTGACCGCTTCGAAGGCTCCTTTGTCATCGGTAAGCCTTCCTACAATTGCGCAAAAAGCCTCTTCCGGTGAACGGCAATCACTTCTCAAATAAAGTTCTGAAGGCACTTCAACGGCTAAAGCCGCTGCCAATTTGGCGGTATCTATTTCTCTCTTTTCTTGTCGCACAACAACATATCTTCCATCCTCCAAGGCTCTGTCTGCAATTATTTGAGCAAAAGCACTCCCATCCCGATTTTCCGCGACAAGGTCTTTCCTTTCTTCTCTATCCCATCTTCTTATTTGATAAAGTGTTAGTCCTTCGCCTTCGGTATTTGGTTCGATCCGATACCTTTCATCCATTAATTCGCATTCGGCAATAGCATTACAAAGAGCTTCCTTCCCTTCATAAATTCCTACCGAAACATAAAATCCCCCTATGCCTCTAAATTTTAATTCATATTTTATTGATGGTGGGGTCAAAGTGATGCCAAAGTCAGTTAATTTTGCTTGTGGCATATTCAATATCAGTGAAGGATCGATTTCCGCGTACCTCTTTTCACCGGTCTTCAGCTTCAACTGGCGGCTCCCTAACTCGGCAAAAGATCTGGTTCTGACCGATCTAAAAAGATTACTGCGTAATTTTGAAATTTGATCCGCTCTTTCCATCAGCTAACTTTCTCCATAATAGGAATCTTAAATGTTGATGCAATCAGGCCCAAACTTATCTTCAACTCGGGTTTCTGTATATATATCGGAATTTTTTATCCATAATTTCAATAAGGAAAACACATTTCTTTGTTCTGGTTTGAGGTAAGAGGTTAAGAACATAATGATATAATTAGATATGAACATCCTTGCAATCGAATCCTCTTGCGACGAGACCTCCGCGGCGGTTATCGGGGATAACTGTGCGGTATTATCAAATGTCATCTCTTCCCAGATCGAATTCCATAAAAAATATGGCGGAATTGTACCCGAGATCGCTTCCCGCAAGCACGTCGAAGTCATCAGCCCTGTCATTGAAGAAGCCCTTCAAAAAGCAAAAGTTGATTATAAAGAGCTCGATGCCGTCGCAGTAACCTATGGACCAGGATTGATCGGCTCGCTTATTGTAGGAGTATCGGCAGCGAAAGCTATTTCATATTCGATGGACATCCCTCTTATAGGGGTCAATCACCTCGAGGGGCATATATATGCGAATTTTATTCAAGGATTAGAAGGGATGAGAAAGGACCAGAAAGGATTAGAAGGGATAAAAACAAAAAAAATCCCTGCTAATCCATCCACATCCCTTCCACTCCCTACTAATCCTATTTTTCCCTTCATTTGCCTCATCGTTTCTGGAGGTCACACTTCTCTTGTTTTGGTCGAAGATCACGGAAAATACAAAACTATTGGCCAAACGCGGGATGACGCGGCGGGAGAAGCGTATGACAAGATCGCTCGCTTCTTAAACCTGGGCTACCCCGGAGGGCCCGTTATCGACAAATTGGCAAAAGTTGGAGATCCAGAGGCTATTCCATTTAAGCGGCCAATGATGGAGAAAGAATTCGGGTATGATTTCTCTTTCAGCGGCATAAAAACCGCGGTCGTTAATTATGTAAACCGTCACGCGGCACTCATTACGATTCGCCCGACCTGCCTGCCGGCAGGCAAGGCGCCACCGACCAACGCCATACACATTCCAGACTTAGTGGCCTCCTTCCAGCAGGCGGTCGTTGATGTGTTGGTTGAGAAAACTTTTCGCGCAGCAAAAGATCATAATTGCGGATCGATCGCCCTGGCCGGCGGCGTTTCCGCCAATACGGCACTAAGGGAACAGCTTACTAAAAGAGGAGAAAAAGAAAAGATCGAAGTTCATATCCCTGAATTTATCTACTGCACCGATAATGCGGCCATGATCGGAGCCGTCGCATTCCATAAATTTAAAGCTAAGGAATTTTCCGACCTCTCCCTCTCCCCTGTTGCCAGCCTAAAGTTATAACGATATAATACTTTTATGGAAATTAACGTCGACCACATCGCTAAACTCGCGCGTTTAGCACTCTCCGATGAAGAAAAAGAGCTCTATGCAAAACAGCTTTCTGCGATCCTAGAATACGCTAATAATTTAAATAAGATCGACACGACAAACATCCTCCCCACCTCCCACGCCATCCCGATGAAAAATGTTTTTCGCGAGGATAAAGCCATTCCCTGCAACAATGTTGACGATATTCTCGCCAACGGCCCGGAAACCGAGAAGCATATGTTTAAAGTGCCAAAAATAATGGAGTAATCGTGTTCAAACAAACCGCACAAGAATTGCATAATAAATTGATCAACAAAGAGATAAGTTCGGTTGAACTTACGACTTCCCTCTATGCTCGGATCGAAAAAGTCGAAGATAAAGTCAGGGCTTATGTTACGCTTACCAAAGAAGAAGCCCTAAAACAGGCCAAAGCAGCCGACGAGAGGATCAAAAACAATAAAGATGTTACCCTTTTGACCGGAATTCCGCTCGCAGTCAAAGATAATATGTGCACCAAGGGGATCCTGACCACCTGTTCGTCAAAAATATTATCAAACTACATCCCACCCTATGACGCAACGATCGTTACAAAATTAAAAGAGGCCGGCGCGGTCATTCTTGGCAAAACCAATATGGATGAATTCGCCATGGGCTCATCGACCGAAAATTCTGCTTTCCATAAAACAAAGAACCCATGCGATATAAAGACCGTTCCGGGCGGATCGTCCGGCGGATCTGCCGCCGCAGTCTCTGCAGGCGAAGCGATCCTTGCGACCGGATCCGATACCGGCGGATCTATCCGCCAACCGGCATCATTTTGCGGCGTCGTCGGATTAAAACCAACATATGGAAGGGTTTCCCGTTTTGGTCTGGTCGCGTTTGCATCCTCGCTGGACCAGATCGGACCTCTGACTAAAAATGTTGCCGATTCCGCGATCTGCATGAATGTCCTTGCCGGTTATGATCCAAAAGACTCTACTTCCGTGAATTTACCCGTTCCGGATTATCGCAAGGCATTAGTTAACGATGTAAAAAAAGTTCGCATCGGGGTCATTAAGGAATTAATGGGCGAAGGGATCAACCCGGAAATAAAAGACTCGGTCAAGGCGGCTTTAAAATTATTATCCAACTTAGGAGCGGAGATCGTTGAAGTCAGCCTCCCCTCTTTTGAATACGCGGTTTCAACTTATTACTTAATTGCTCCGGCCGAAGCCAGCTCCAACCTTGGAAGATATGACGGGGTAAAATTCGGGCATCGGAACAAAGAAGCAAAAGACCTTATTTCCATGTATAGCAAGACGCGCGCCGAGGGTTTCGGACCGGAGGTCAAAAGAAGGATCATGCTCGGCACATATGCCCTCTCGGCCGGATATTACGATGCGTATTATTTGAAAGCTTTAAAACTAAGGACCCTTATTACGCAGGATTTTGAAAAAGCCTTTGCTAAATGCGATGTCCTTGCCTCCCCTACTTCTCCGACCGTCGCTTTTAATCTTGGGGAAAAATCGTCCGACCCGCTTTCGATGTATCTCTCCGATATCGCGACGATCCCGGTCAATCTTGCCGGACTTCCGGCAATTTCTCTTCCATGCGGCGATAAAAACGGGCTCCCTATCGGGCTGCAGATCATCGGAAAAGCTTTTGCGGAAGAAATAATTTTCAGAGTAGCGTATACTTTTGAGCAGAATTTAAAATGGCAAAAAAAAGATCAATTAAATTAATTTTATCGTTATTAATATTTGTTTTCACGGCAGGTATATTAAATGCCGCGGAAAGCTTTCCGCCAATTTCAGGAGAGATCTACGGACAGGCTGCTCCGGGCGCAAAATCGATCACCATTAATAATAAACGGGTCAAAATGGGTGCGAATAATAATTTCAGCAGTACCGTAAACCTAAGGTCCGGCGAAAAATACCTGACACTAATTATCAACTATGGGGAGTTTCGGGTAATTAAGAAATTTCTTGTCCTTCGCAAATCTTCGGTAAAGCATTTCAAGGTTTATGTCCCCAAGGAAAAGATCGAAAAGCCAAGTATGGCACCTGCTAGGCCAAGAGGGCTTTCCGCCAAAGAAAAAAGAAGAAGAGAACTCCTTCGAAAACTCGCGCAGGATAAGCTCCAAAAAGACCTTCTGGCAAGGATCAAAGCTGCAGAAAAAGCCCGCTTGCTTAAAAAAATGAAAGGGGCCGAGGCATTCGAATATCTCTATGTCTGGGAATTTTCCAAAGGAAAACTCCTGCTTGTTAAAAAAACCAAAGGAGTCTACACCGCCGATATTTATATCCCTGGAAAACAGGCTTGGATGGAACTTCAAACCCTCTCTAGTGAAGAATTGCGCGACCTGATCGATTTCAACCTCTTGCCATCGACCGAGGCGACAAAAAAATGAAGCACGAAACTGTCATCGGGCTGGAGATCCACGCCCAGCTCGCCACCGAAAGCAAAATATTCTGCAGCTGTTCGACCAAGTTTGGATCAGAACCAAATTCAAATATCTGCCCCGTATGCACCGGACAACCCGGCGTACTGCCGGTGCTCAATAAAAAAGTGGTTGAGCTCGCCATGAAAACAGCCATCGCCCTCGGATGCAAGATAGAAGAAAAAAACATCTTTGCCAGAAAACATTATTTCTATCCTGACCTCCCAAAAAATTATCAGGTCTCGCAATACGACCTGCCGCTTGCGACCGGAGGACATATCGACATCGAGGTCGAAGGAAAGGTAAAAAAGATCGGCATCACTAGGATCCATCTGGAAGAAGACGCGGGAAAATTGATCCATGTTGGGGCGGGAAGGATCATGGGAGCGGAAGAATCCCTGGTAGATTACAACCGGACCGGCGTACCACTGATGGAAATCGTCAGCGAGCCCGATATTCGAAGCGCAAAAGAGGCCGCCGCTTACGTTCAGGCGCTTGCCAATCTTCTGCAATATCTGGAGGTCTGCGACGCAAAGATGGAAGAGGGCTCCCTTCGCTGCGATGCCAATATCTCGATCCGACCGTATGGACAGGAAAAGTTCGGCACAAAAACCGAAGTAAAGAACATGAATTCCTTTAAAGCGATCGAAAAAGCCTTGATCGCAGAAGAGAAACGGCACAATGAGGTCATCGAAGAAGGCGGAACGATCGTCCAAGAAACCAGGTTCTTTGACGAGAACAACAATACGACCTATGGGATGCGAAGCAAAGAATTCGCGCATGACTACAGATATTTTCCTGAGCCCGACCTTGTCCCGATCGAGCCGCAAAAAGAATGGATCGAGGAAATAAGGGAATTGATCGGAGAACTCCCCTGGCAGAGAAAAGACCGTTTTATTAAAGAATATCAATTACCTGCCGGCTCCGCCGAATTATTGATCCTCGATAAATTTATGGCGAACTTTTTTGAAGAGACGGTCAAACTTTATCCGAAGGCAACCATCGTGTCCAACTGGCTAATGGGCGAAGTTACCGCCTATTTGAATGAAAATAAAAAGAAGATCAGCGATATCTCCCTACTCCCCACTCAGCTCTCCGAACTCCTAACACTGATCGATGAAGGGACGCTAAGCAACAAACTGGCAAAGAATACACTGCTTGAAGTTATGAAGAGCGGGAAGCAGGTAAAAGAAGTTGTCGCCGCTTCCGGAATGACCCAGATCAGTGATCAGGGGGAGATCGAAAAACTCCTCGATGAAGTAATTAAGAACAATCCTAAACCGGTGGAAGAATTCAAAGCCGGCAAAGAAGCCACCCTCACCTTCCTTGTTGGACAAGTAATGAAGCTTTCAAAAGGAAGAGTTAATCCTGCAATGGCGAATAAACTGCTAAAGGAAAAGCTGAAATAGAACCTTTATTCTTCGCCACCAACTAATCTTAATGTTACTTTTGGTTCTATTGCATCACCAGCCATAAGAACATCCTCAAAACTTCTTTGGCGAAGAATTGACTGCGCGACTTCAGGGGTTAATTCTTCTTGATAATGCCCTATCACTGAAACCATTTGTTCGCCTGGCAGGATATGGTCTCTAACAAAGGCCATTATATTTGGTCCGCTTTTATCTATCGGAGCCGATTCAGTAAATTCTTCTTCCGGAAAAAGAGATCTAATTGCACCGGCAATATCAACTTCTGATGTGATCGGCTTTTTTGTTTTTAAATCAACCCTGACAACCCTTATTTGTCTGCTTTCCGATCTAAAAACCAACCAGCTGTCTCCGCTTGATTGATCCTTAGGAATACTTTTAGTTGCAGAGAGTTCCTCGCTCCAAGTTCCTGCAACCGCCCAATCCGAAGCCCTTCGCATATAAATTGCTCGTTCACTCTTTAATAATTCTGGAGAGGTTTCAGGATGGCCTACAAAAGCAATAAACGTTTCTTTAGATTTTCCATGTTGCTGGATCGCTTTTCTCAGCTCAACATTGCTTGCGGTCTTCGGCAAAGTTATTTTTACACTTCTATAGCTTGTTCCTTTTCTATAAACTAAACTGGCAGTAATTCCGCTCATATATCGCTCCTTTGTCTTTACTCTAGTATATTATCGATAATTTCATGCGGTAAGTTCAGTGGAGAATTATCTAGTCGACCATATCGCTCAAGATAGAGTGGAGTTACTTAACAGGAAAGATGATCTTAATCGCTTTGACGTCTTTGAGGAGCGTTTCTGCTTTTTTGGGAAGCTTTCCTTCAAGAAAATATTTGTTTACTTCGGCCGGAGGCATAGGCGCCCAAGCTTGGCTTGATCCAATTTTTGCTTCGACTAAAAAGCGGTCTAGCAGACGCTCTTCCCATTTTTCACTTGTTAAATCCGCCGTTCCATATGAAGGATGAATAAAATATTTAAAGAATGGCATGTTCCCTTCCAGTGAGCTTGCTTCATCCGTCGGACCAATAACCATGTAAGCGGCACCGGTCATTGGATAGCCCATCTCCTGGGCATGCTTTGAAGGAACGATCTGAAACCCGCCGATCGACCCAAAAAGAGACGTGGTTATATCAATTACCCCTGAATGATTTGCCCTGATCCTCCCAATTGATGCATAACGCGAGCCTTCAAACCGGCCAATACCAACGACCGGCTTAAGTACTTTTCCAATGATCTCATCTTCACCATTATAATAGCGCAATATTACGTTCCCATCTTTAATATTTTCAAATTCGATCTCTTTTGGAAGATTGACCGGCTGAGAAACAATAATATAGAGCTTATCTCCAATTTGCGGGACATACCAGCCTGGAAGCTGGTACACATCGGGGGTTCCTCTTGAAAAAAGGACATAATTTCCGACAAAAGGAGAATATCCTCCGCCAAAGATCGAAGCCCCTCCAGGAATACTCGTGTAAAGTGAAGATGACTTGCTTAAATAAGAACGATAGCCGGTGATCGGCTCCAAAAATTCCTTTGGTAAAAGGCTAAAGATCGTCCCGCCACTATTAGAAGCCTCTTGAGATACTTTTATATGGATGGCATTAACAGCAGTGGCTGCAACCCTCCCCGCTTCTATCCAGCGAGAGGCGGCATAGCCGTATTTGTTAACTTTTTCAGCCGGATAATGTACTTTCCCGACCGGCTCCCAACTCCAGCCTTTATCGCGACTTACTTCGATCGTCCCATTTTCGGTGTTCCAGATCTTTATCCGGTAAGCTTCTTTTAAGACGGGAGGGTCGGATTCTATTGAGGAAGCAAATAACTGGGAGTGAAAAATCCAAATACCAAATATAAAAATCCAAATAAATCGAAAAAAAACCAAATCAAAGAGAATATTTCTCCGATTTGTCATTTTATAGATTTATTTGCTATTTGAATTTTGACATTTATCATTAATTCATCAAATACTGAATTAATGTCCTAAGCGTCACACCCGTTGCTCCATCCCCAAGACATCCGGTCCCTTTTGAAAGAAAGGCGGTTCCCGCGATATCAATATGGATCCAGGGGGTATCGCCGACAAATTCCTGCAAGAAGACTGCGCCCGTTGATGCGGAAGCCTTTCCTGTTTCGGAAGAATTTTTAATATCGGCAATATCGCTCTTCATCAGGTCCTTAAATTCATCATAGATCGGAAGCTCCCAGTATTTTTCCCCTGTTTTCATCGCCGCAACCATGAATCTTTTAAGCATATCCTTATTGTTAGTAAATATCCCGGAAGCCGTATCTCCCAAGGCTATGACGCAGCCTCCGGTAAGCGTTGCTATGTCGATTATCTCTTTTACCCCGGCTTTTTTGGCATAAGTTATCGCATCAGACAAGATCACGCGACCCTCAGCGTCGGTATTGATCACTTCAATTGTTTTTCCCGACAACGAAGTTATTACGTCCCCGGGCTTAACCGATGCTCCGCCTGGCATATTTTCACAATTCGGAATGACCGCCAAGACGTTCTTTTTTATCTTTAACTCTTTAAGGATCCCCATCGTTTCAATTACAGCGGCCGCCCCAGCCATATCTGTTTTCATTTCCCAAAGATTTTTGGACGGTTTAATGTTTATGCCGCCGGAATCAAAAGTTATCCCTTTTCCAATGATCGCGATCGTTTCTGCATTTGCGCCGGCGCCATTGTATTTCAGGATCACTACCTTTGGCGGCTCTTTTGATCCTTTAGCGATCGCCCAGATCGCTCCCATTTTTGCCTTTAACGGATCGAGGACTTCGCATTTTAATCCCGATTTTTTTGCAAGCTGCCTGGCATGTTCAGCGATCGTAGTTGGGGTCCGTTTGTTAGATGGAGAATTTACCGCGTCCCTTACCCGGTTTTGCGCCCTGGCAATAACCTCTCCAACCCTTCCCCCTTTTTCGATCTCTTTTATTTTATCTTTATCTCTGTCAACAACAATTAATTCCTGAACCTTAAAAGCGTCTTCTTCGGAACTTGGGGTTTTATACCCATGAAACTTATATTGCCCAAGGATCGAACCTTCAATAAGCGCCTGACCGGCTTCACTTGGCACAAGCCCGCCAATTCCGGCACCATGCACGATCGTAGCAACCTTTTTTGCTTTAACAGACATGGCCGCTTTGATCGCACTAGAAGCCGCCTTCCTTGCTTCTTCTAATCCAAATTCAGTGCTTTTACCAAGCCCAACAACAAGGACCTTATCTGCCGGCAATTTCCCATAAGTATGAATAATGGTCGTCTTTCCCGCTTTGCCGTCGATCTCTTTATCTTCCATCAGTTTTGAGATTATTTCGTTCAGGGCTTTATTTACCGCTCCAGTTGCTCCCCCAGGACGCTTTATCCCTTCAAACTCATTTACAACAAGAAGATCGCACTTAACATTCAGGATCGATTCATTTTCATACTTAATTTTCATATATATTATTTAAAACACCACTTTAGGGGCAGTTTTTGCTTCTTCTGCCGCTTTAAACGATAGTTTTTCCGTATCAAATCCGAACATTTTCACAAGAAAAACCGTTGGAATGCTTTTTGCCTTAACGTTATAGATCATGACAATTTCATTATATTTGCTTCTGGCTGATGCGATCCAATTTTCCGTATTTGCAAGCTCACCCTGAAGCGCCATGAAGTTTTCCGCAGCCTTAAGCTGTGGGTAATTTTCAACTACCATCATAAGCCGACCCAAAGCCCCTTCCATCTGGTTTGCTGCAGCAACCTTTTCATTCGTCGATTTTGCCCCAGCCCAGGCTGAACGCGCTAGTGCAATATTTTCAAAGGTCTGCTTTTCATGCGCAGCATATCCTTTTACCGTATTGACCAAATTTGGGATCAGATCGAACCTTCTCTGCAGCTGCGTCTCAACCTGTGCCCAGCTCTGTTTAACCAATTGATCTTTGCTGACCAGATCATTATATACTCCGACCATCCACATCCCCATGATCAAAACAAAAGCCAGGATACCAACTAACCATTTCCACATTTTATATTTCCCCCTTCAAATTATTTTTTATAAACCCGAAAAAATTATACAATATAAAAAGCCTGCTTACCAGCTCGCTCCTGCACCCCCACCCCCACTGTCTCCTCCTCCGCCTCCACTATCGCCTCCACCGCCACCCCCAGAATCACCTCCACCCGAACTACCGGTCCCAACGCTCCCATTCCCCATTAGTTTTTGCACGACAAAAGAGACAGCAAATGTCATAAGATAAGCAACAGCCGTATTTAAAATAACACTAATAATGTTCCAATCAATTATTCCAACAAAGAAACCGATGATCCCGCCTGGGATTGCCGAGCGCCAAACCGGAGCATTGGTTGCAATGCAATATATCCAATAAATTATTACGCCGGAGAAAAATATTACCAGACCCCAGCCGAAAAAAGCCGTAAAAAGATCCGTCTTTTGCTGAATAAATACCGGAGCAAGTTTCGCCCCGCTTGATATTGCTACTTCATCCGCCAACTGACTTGCCCCGCTTAGTATCCCAAGACCGTAGTTTCCTTCCTTAAAAAAGGGGATAACATTGTCACGCAATATTTTACCAACTTTTCCGTCGGGAAGAATACCTTCGATCCCGTACCCAGTCTCGACCTCTACCCTTCTATCGGTGATCGAGACCAGCATCAGCATTCCGTTGTCTTTCCCTTTTTTGCCGACCTTCCATTTCTCAAAAAGTTTGACGACATATTCTTTCGGGACCAGCGGCGCCGTCGTCCCCACAGTAGCAATAACCAGCTCTGTGGATGTTTTCGCTTCAAGCTCGCGGCAAAGAGATTCGAGGCTTCCGCGGGAAGTATCATCAATTACATTTGCTTTATCAAAAACAAAATGACTGCGGTCATAATTGGGGAAGCTTGAAACAGGGTCGGCAAATAAAGGGAAAATATTAGCGGCAAACACGAACATGCCTACCGCCAAATATTTTAAAATATTCATTAACTAATTAAAATTTTACGTTAGGAGCCGAGCCAGCTTCTTTGACCGACTGGAAGAACAACTTTTCCTTGTCAAATCCGAACATATTTACAAAAAATACGGTCGGGATGCTTTTTGCATTCGTATTATATATTGTCACAATGTCGTTATATCTCATTCTGGCGACCGCAACGCGATTTTCCGTCCCGGCAAGCTCGTCTTGCAGAGCTTTAAAGTTCTCCGCCGCTTTAAGCTGCGGATAATTTTCTACCACTACCATCAAGCGAGAAAGAAAGCCTTCAAGCTGTCCCGATGCAGCGATCTTTTCGTTCGCATTGCCAGCGCCAGACCAGGCTGAACGGGCCTTGGTTACATTTTCAAAAAGTTCTTTTTCGTGCGTTGCATACCCTTTAACCGTGCTAACCAAATTGGGGATAAGGTCATAGCGCCTTTGCAGCTGGTTCTCAACCTGCGCCCAACTCTGTTTTACTGTCTGGTCTTTGCCGACCAGGTCGTTATATACGCCCACCATCCATAACCCCATCATTAAAACAACCGCCAGTATTCCGACCAGTATTCCCGTTTTAGTATTCATCGTTTATCCTCCTTTTAATTCTTACCAGCTCCGACCTGCTCCACCGCCGCCGCTCCCGCCTCCGCCAAGACTAAATCCGCCGCCGCTGCTGCCGGAACCTCCACCCCACCCGCTAAACATCCCCCCGCCGCTCGAAGTCCCGCCGCTTCCACCCTTATAATTTTTCGCAAAATAAGCCATCACCCAGGCAAACAAAGTTGAAACACCAAATCCAATGATCCCGCCGAAAAGTGCTGCCCCCATGCCGCCGGAAAGGATCCCAACACAGCCGCCGATCAATCCGCCAACGATCCCAACCGCCCAAGGAGGCGCGATCGCCATGACAAAAACGAACGCAATTACAGCAAAGGTTAAGATATTAATTATCATGCTGTCATTCCCACCCGACGCATCCGTTCCCTTGTATCCCTGGTAACCGGCCCCTAGATCCGTTTTTCCTTCTTTTGCCACTTCGGCCGCGATCGCTTCAGCGCCGTTATATAATCCACCTGCAAAATCACCTTTCTTAAAGAAAGGAATAACATAATCATCTAATATTTTCCCGGCCTTTGCGTCATTTATTGCCCCTTCAAGCCCATAGCCGACCTCGATTTCAACCCTTCTATCTTCCATAGATAACAGGATCAATATTCCGTTATCCTTCCCCTTTTTTCCGATCCCCCATTTTTTAAAAAGCTTGACGGCATATTCTTTTGGGACTAGCGGAGCGGTCGTTTTTACGATCGCGATCGCCATTTCGGCGGAAGTTTTGCTTTCCAATTGTTTTGAAAGCTCGTTTATTTTAGCTGAACTTTGAGAATCCAAAATTCCCGCAAAATCATTTACAAAGCCAGAATATGCAGGCAAATTTTCTTGGGAGTAAATAGATCCGGCAAAAAACAAACAACAAACCACAAAAAATAATATTTTTTTCATCTAATCCCTCCGTTTCATAGCAGCGATAATATTATTGTACCAAATACGGCAATAATATGAAGGATGAATTGTATCATTCTAGCAACAAATCCTATAAATGCGCTGGAGATGATAAAAACAATAACGCCCATAAAAGCGCTAAGAGACAAGAAAATAGTATATGGAAGATTATCTTTATTTTTTGCAAATTCTATTGCGTTCAGAGCAATTTGTTCCGGATCGATCTTTTTATTATCCTTCGGGGCGCTGTCGATCACATCTTCCATTTTCCCAATAATGACGTTATTTCCTTTATGCGGAATACTTGGCGTTTCCTGCGCTCGAACAGGAACAAACATTTGTAAAACAAGAAAAAAAGATAGCAGGATTAAATTAAAAGAATAACGAGCTTTCATATTCAGCGTTTTTTAGAGAATCCGACCCATGAATTATGTTTTTTATCGAACCATCGGCGGTAAAAATATTCTCTTCTTTGAAATCCGCGCGGATCGTTCCGGGAGCCGCTTTCCTAGGATCCGTATCCCCCATTAAGGCGCGAAGCTTATGGATAGCGTCCTCGGCTTCAAGCTGCATCAAAAAAACAGGGCCCGAAATAATAAATTTAATGAGCCCGTCGTAAAAATTCTTCCCTTTGTGGACGGAATAAAGGTTCTGCGCATCTTCGATCGTCAAATGGATGAGCCGGCTCTGAACTGTTTTTAATCCGGCTTCCTTGATCTTTGCTTCAATTTTTTCCGTTAAGCCTCGCTCAACTGCATCAGGCTTTATCATGCAAAAGGTCTTTTCTAGCACGCTTAATGGCCTCCTTTACCCTATTTGAAGCCGTCCCACCGATAATGTCGCGGCTGGCAATACTGCTCTCCGCCGACAATACCCTTGTAACATCATACGTAAAAAACTCGGAAAACTCTTTTAATTGTTTAAGCGATAGATATTCCAGCTGCATATTATTTTGTTCGCAATAAGAGACGATCTTTCCAACGATCTCATGCGCTTCGCGGAAAGGGACATTTCTTCTGACCAGATAATAGGCTAAGTCCGTTGCCGTAAGAAAACCTTTCTTTGCCGCAGCCGCCATTTTATCTCCATTGATCTTAAGGGTCGCGATCATTTCGGCATAAATGGTCAAAATTGTGGTCAGCGTATCCGCAGCATCAAATACCATCTCCTTGTCTTCTTGCATATCGCGGTTATAAGCTAGAGGGAGGCCTTTCATCATAACGAGCAGCGACATGAGATGCCCGAATACCCTGCCGGACTTGCCGCGAGATAATTCCGCAACGTCGGGATTCTTCTTTTGCGGCATAATTGACGAACCGGTCGTAAATTTATCGGACATTTCTACAAAGTTGAACTCAAAAGTCGACCAGATGATCAGCTCTTCCGACATGCGGGAGATATGGACCATTAAGATCGAACAGGCCGAAAGAAATTCGATCGCAAAATCGCGGTCCGATACCGCATCGATCGAGTTTTTCGATACATCCGAAAAACCAAGCTCCTCCGCCAGCGCATCTCTATCGATACCAAAAGCATTTCCCGATAGCGCACCGGAACCGAGCGGCATTACATCGGCTTCTTCTTTTGCCAGGTTGAATCTTTTTTTATCGCGGCAAAGCATTTCATAATATGACATTAAGTGATGCGAAAAAAGGATCGGCTGCGCCCGCTGAAGGTGCGTATAGCCGGGCATAATAATTTTAATGTTCTTTTCTGCAACATCAACGATCTCCGACTGAAGAGCGCTTATAAGATCGATTATCTCTTCCGCTTTATCTTTTACATAGAGCCTGAAGTCGGTCGCGACCTGGTCATTGCGGCTGCGGCCGGAATGCAATTTTTTCCCGATATCCCCTACTTTTTCAACTAAAAGCATTTCGATGTTCATATGGACATCTTCCAGCTCTTTTCTTAAATTGATCTTTCCGTGCTCAAATTCTTTCAATATTACATTCAGCGCCTGGATAACTTTTTTGGTTTCTGGCGCCGTGAAAACTTTTGCTTTCTGAAGAGAAGTCGCATAGGCAATATTTTGCCGAATGTCGTATTTGAACAAGCGGTCATCATAATGGATCGAACTGGTGAACGTTTCCGTCAGCTTCGAGGTCGCCTCTGTGAACCTTCCGCCCCACATTTTCTTATTTGCCATAATTATCTCCTTTCAGACAGTGCTTGGACTTTGATCGGAAGGCCAAAAAGATTAATAAATCCCTCGGCATCCTTTTGGTTATAAATCGCTTCTTTTTCAAAAGTTGCCAGATCCATTCTATACAGCGATTTGGGGGATCTTCTTCCAACCACCGAACAATTCCCTTTATACAGCTTTAAGCGAACAGTCCCGGTAACATTAATTTGAGTTTTATTAATGAAGGCATCGAGCGCCTTTTTAAGCGGGGTAAACCACTGGCCGTTATATACCAATTCGGCATATTTATTGGCAAGCTGCAGTTTATAATGGGAAACTTCCTTATCTAAAGTAAGCTCTTCAAGCGCTTGATGGGCAGAATAAAGGATCGTACCGCCGGGCGTTTCGTAGACGCCGCGCGATTTTATCCCTACCAGCCGGTTCTCAACGATGTCGACGCGGCCAACCCCATGTTTTCCGCCGATCTTATTTAATTCTTTTATAAGTTCGACAATTTTTAGTTTTTTGCCATTCAGCTTAGTCGGCGCACCTTCATAAAAATCGATCTCAACGTATTCCGGTTTATTAGGCGCGCTTTCTGGGGAATTTGTCAGAAGGAACATATCTTCTTTTGGTTCAAACCAAGGATCCTCCAATACGCCCCCCTCATAACTAATATGCCAGAGGTTGCGGTCTGAAGAATACGGTTTGTTCTTTGTTACCGGAACAGAGATCCCATGTTTCTTAGCATAATCGATCTCTTCTTCCCTCCCCTTCAGGTCCCACTCCCGCCAGGGAGCAATAATTTTAAGTTCCGGAGCAAGTGCTTTGAATGTCAATTCGAACCTTACCTGGTCATTGCCTTTACCGGTCGCCCCGTGCGCAACAGCATCGGCATTTTCTTTAAGCGCGATCTCAACTTGACGTTTTGCAATTATCGGACGAGCGATCGATGTTCCAAGAAGATACTTTCCTTCGTAGATCGCCCCGGCTATTAGCATCGGAAGGATAAAGTTTTCCGCGAATTCTTCCGTCAGGTCTTCAATATATATTTTAGACGCGCCGGATTTCAGGGCCTTTTCTTTTAATCCCGTGAGCTCTTCCTCTTGCCCAACATCGGCCGCGTAAGCTATTACTTCACAGTTATAATTATCGATGAGCCACTTGATCATTATCGACGTATCGAGGCCACCCGAATATGCCAGCACTACTTTCTTAGCCATTGTTCCCTCCCAGGAGTTTTACCAAGATCGCTTTTTGGACATGCAGGCGGTTTTCCGCCTGATCAAAAACAACTGAATTCGATGAATCAATGACAGCGTCGGTAACTTCATCCCCGCGATGCGCCGGCAAGCAATGCATAAAGATATGATCCGGTTTTGCCAGTTTTACTAATTCTGAATTTACCTGAAAATTCCTGAATTTTTTGTGGCGCGCAAGTTTTTCTTTTTCCTGTCCCATCGATGCCCAAACATCGGTATAGATTACGTCGGCATTTTTCACCGCGACCACCGGATCGTTTAGGATGGTTATCTGCGCCCCGCTCGCCTTTGCATCTTCAAATGCGGTTTTAGAAATATCATTATTCGGCTCAAATCCTTTAGGCGTCGCAATGTAGAGATCCAGGCCGACTTTTGCCGCCGTTAGCATCAGTGAATGGCAGACATTATTCCCATCGCCAATATAAGCTACCTTCAATCCCTTCTCATCCGTTCTCATTCCCGCCAATCCCTTCTTTTCCCTTATTGTAAATATGTCCGTCAGCGCCTGGCATGGATGCTCCAGGTCGGAAAGCGCATTAATGACCGGGGCGCTGGAATATTTTGCCAGATCAACCACCTTCTGGTGGGCAAAGGTCCGTATCAAGATCGCATCCGCATATCTGGAAAGGGTCTTGGCAACGTCCCCGATCGATTCGCGCGACCCAAGGCCGATCGCTTCCTGGTCAAGGTTTATCGCCAGGCCGCCAAGCTGCCACATGCCGACTTCAAAAGAGACGCGCGTGCGAGTGGATGGCTTCTCAAAGATCATCGCCATCGATTTTGCCCAGAGGTATTCATGTTTTTCCTTGCGCTTCTGTTTTTCTTTCAGGTCAGCCGCAAGGTCGAGGATCTCTTTTATCTCTGCAACCGATAGATCGTGAATAGAAATAAGGTCTTTCATGATTTATTTTATTTTCGTCTCGGTTTTTGCCGCAATATTCAGCAAATATATCCCCGACTGTTCTCCTGTTTTGCTATATACGACAACATCCGCATCATAGGCCAGACGAGGGACGCTCCCTTTATAATTGGCAAGGACCTCGGTCGTTGCAGGAGCCCCAACACTGATATCAACCGAACAGAAGCTTCCGCCGGAGATCCCGTAAATTAAATTTGTATTCGTTCTCGTTATTTGAGGTTTTGCCACCGTTGCACCGGCCGCAAAATTCAGCCTGCCGGTACCATCGGCATTCATCGAACCCATCAAGGTGTCAGTCCCGGAAGTATAAACAAATATGATCTTGGCGCCAAATTTCCAGGTCACAAATTGGAGGTTTTCCTGGGTCAATATTCTTGTATCATTGGTCCCGTCAATGTTAATAGTGTGGACCTCGTTTGAAGTGCAGTAAACAAACTGGGTCGCAGTGTTTGACCAATCAAAGGAAACAACTCCCGGCGAAAAAATAAGCTGAGCCTGCTCCAGTCCGGTATGGGGAGAAGTCGCGGAAATATTTCGGACAACGATCCGGCTGAAGACGCCATTACTTAATCCATCCAGATAAGCTACATAATCATTGACCGGAGAACATGACATATAATACGCCGGCGCGCCGGTAACTTCGAAAAGGAAAGCAAAACCAGAGCCCGCCTGGCTCGTTGTCCCGACACTTTCCGTATAGGTCGAGCTTATTTGCGTCCCGATCACATCTTTTTTTACGCTCTGCAAACCATAAATATAAATTATTTGGCCGTCCCTTGTTAAGCTTGGGGAATAATAATAGGACGTGTTTTCCACGCGCTCACCGCAACCTACTAGAAAGCAGACAGCAAAAAGCAGACCACAGACGGCTATTAAAGCTTTAAATCTCTTCATTTATTCTTCCCCCCGTGTTTTTTTATTAATGCGATCGCAATGACCTCGTTCGTATCGCTTACCAAGGTGACATTCATATCTTTCGGAAGCTCTTTTCTTATCTCGTCCAGGTCTTTTTTGTTTTCTTTGGGAATAATAACATCTTTTATCCCCGCCCTTCTAGCGGCAAGAAGTTTTTCTTTCAATCCGCCGATCGGCAAAACCTTGCCATGCAGAGTTATTTCTCCCGTCATAGCAATATCTTTCCTGACCGGAATTCCGCTGAAAGCAGAAGTAAGCGCGGTCGCAATGGTCACGCCGGCCGAAGGCCCGTCTTTCGGGACCGCTCCTTCTGGCGCATGGATATGCACATCAAATTTGCGGTAAAAATTTTCGTCCAGCCCTAATTTTGAAGCATTAGAACGGACAAAACTCATCGCCGCTTTGGCAGATTCCTGCATCACTTCTCCCAGCTGTCCTGTGATCGTAAGATTTCCGCGGCCAGGAAGAACGGTTACCTCAATTGGGATCGTATCTCCGCCGCTTTCGGTCCAGGCAAGCCCCATCGCTACCCCAACCTGGTCGCTTTCTTCCGCCATGCCATACCGGCATTTTGGCGCGCCCAGATATTCCATAATGTCTTCTTTGGTCACTACGAATTTCTTTTCGCCTTTATTTCTGATTATTTTCGTGGCAATTTTACGCAGGATCGTAGCGATCTCCCGTTCAAGGTTCCTTACTCCCGCTTCCCGCGTATAGCCCTGAACGACGCTAAGAATTGTGCTGTCGTCGATTTCAACGGATCCTTTTTTAAGGCCATGAACTTCCATCTGGCGCGGGAGGAGATAGCCCCTTGCGATGCTTAGTTTTTCCTCTTCCGTGTAGCCCGACATTTCGATAACTTCCATCCTGTCTTGCAGCGGCCGAGGTATAGGTTCGCGGGTATTGGCAGTGGTAATAAAGAACACGTCCGACAGGTCAAAAGGCACCTCAAGGTAATGGTCGGAAAATTCCTTGTTCATTTCGGGATCAAGGACCTCCAAAAGAGCGGCCGCCGGATCCCCCCTGAAATCATTGCCAAGCTTATCCACCTCATCCAGTAAAAATACCGGATTGTTCACTTTTACTTTATGGATCGATTGGATAACTCTTCCCGGCATCGAACCGACATAAGTCCTGCGATGCCCTCTTATTTCAGCTTCGTCGCGCACGCCGCCAAGAGCAACCCTGGTGAATTTTCTTCCCATCGCTTTCGCAATTGACCTGGCAACGGAAGTTTTTCCAACGCCGGGCGGGCCGACCAAACAAAGGATCGTTGCCCCCATCTTGCCGGTCAATTGGAGGACCGCAAAATATTCCAGGATCCTTTCTTTAACTTTTTCCATTCCATAATGGTCTTCATTCAAGATCTTCTCGACTTCGGAAATATCAAGTTTTGTTTTCGACTTCTTCTTCCAGGGAGTTTCTATCAGCCAATCCAGATAGGTCCTGATAACGGAGGCTTCCGACGCCATCGAAGGGAGCTGATGCAGGCGCTCCAACTCTTTCATCGCTTTTTCTTTCGGCTCCGGTGGAAGTTTCGCGTTTTCAATTTTCTTTTTATATTCGAGATACTCGCTCTCGCCTTCTTCCTGCTCGCCCAGTTCTTCCTGGATCGCCCGCATTTTTTCTTTCAAATAATATTCTTTCTGTACCTTCTCGATCTGTTTTTTAACCTTCCCCTGCAGCCTCTTTTCGACATTCAAGACCTCGAGCTCTTTTTCAAGGACTTCCGAGAGTTTGCGCAGTCTTTTTTCAACCACGGTCGCTTCAAGGATCGCCTGCTTTTCTTCTACTTTTAGGGTGAGATAGGAGGAAATAAGGTCGGCAAGCCTGCCGGGATTATCTACATTAATGATGGACATGAGAGTTTCGGCAGGGATCCTTTTATTCAATTTAACATATTCTTCAAATTGCTTAACAACGCCCCTAACGAGGGCTTCCGCTTCTGCGGAAAACTCGTCCGGCTCGGCGATCTTTGAGATCGCGACCCGAAAATAAGGGGTATCGGAAATAAATTTCTCGATCTTAACCCGGCAGATCCCTTCCACCAGAACTTTTGTCGTTCCATCCGGCAGGGCCATCATCTGGACAATTTCGGCTAATGTTCCGATCGTGCTGATATCCTTTTGCTCCGGCTCTTCATCTTCTTCGTTTTTTTGGGACGCAAAGACCAGCATTTTTTCTTTGGCCAGAGTATCTTCAAGCGCTTTTACCGATTTGTTCCTGCCGATAAAGAGAGGGACGATCATCTGAGGAAAAACCACCATATTACGCAGGGGAATAAGCGACAGTTGATCCCGCCACTCGCTTAAATTTTCGGGTTTCTTCTTATCTGGTTTTTGTTCGGGCATTATTTTTTGTTGATTTTTATCTTTGCCGAAACAATTACCTCGTCAATAATTCCATATTTCACCGCTTCATCCGCGCCCATAAAGAAATCGCGGTCGGTATCTTTTTCAACTTTAGCGAGCGGCTGACCAGTATGGCCGGCCAAGATGTTGTTTAATAATTTCTTGATCCTCAAAAGCTCCATGGTCTGGATCTCAATATCGGTCGCCTGACCTTGAGCTCCGCCGAGCGGCTGGTGGATCATGATCCGGGAGTATGGGAGAGAATACCGCTTCCCTTTCTCTCCGGCAGAAAGAAGAAGGGCCCCCATCGAAGCCGCCTGGCCGATACAAATTGTAGAAACCGGCGATTTAATATATTGCATCGTGTCATAAATGGCCAGACCAGCCGTTACTACCCCACCGGGAGAATTGATATACATTGATAGTTCTTTTTTGGAATCTTCGCTGTCTAAAAACAACAGCTGCGCAATGATAATATTTGCAACATCGTCATCAATTGCCCCGCCTACGAAAATGATCCTCTCTTTAAGCAGTCTTGAATAAATATCATAGGCTCTTTCTCCGCGGCTGGATTGCTCTACCACCATCGGGATCAATTGTGATTTTGTCTTCATCCTTTTTTCTCCTCTTCCACCTTAATATTTGCTTTTTCAAGTAAAAATTCAAGCGCTTTTTTCCTCAAGAGGTACTCTTCCATATAACTGCGGGTCCCTTTTTCAAGCTTCTTCATGATCGCATCAATGTCCTGGCCAGTTTCGCCAGCCATCGCCTTGATCTCGTCGCGAATGGTCTCTTCTTCAACTTTTAATCCTTCTTTTTCAGCGATTGCACGCAGGATAACTTTTCCTTTTACCCGTATCTCGGCCGATTTTCGCATCTCGTCCCGCAAACTTTTTTCTTCTTTTTTTGCACCTTTAAGATAATCATCGATCGTCAGCCCGCTTTGCGAAAGGGATGTTTTTAATTCATCAAACATGATCTCGATCTCTCGCTCCGTCATTGAGCTCGGTATTTCCACATCGGTGTCCGCCGCTACCAATCCGATCAATTTATTTTTTACATCGGCATCCGATTCAGCTGTTTTTTCATTCTTTAAAGCTGTTTTTAGTTCTTCTTTAAGCTCTTCCAGAGTCCCATAACGGCTCACTTTTTTGGCAAATTCGTCATCCAGCGCCAACAATTCTTTCTTCCCTTCGGCATTCGTAGCGGAAAAGCGCTCCTGGAGGCGGCCTAATGTGTGAATTATTTCTTCTTCTTTTACTTCTGTTGATTTTCGCTCGGCCTTTATCCCGATATATTTGCCAAGTTTAACTTCAGGATAGACCTCGACCGAAAGTTTGAATACCAGCGGCTTATCTTTTTCATTGCTTACAATATCTATATTGGGGTAATCGACCGGCTCGATCTTCGTCTCTTCGATCAATTTGGGATAAATTTCGGAAATTACATTTTGGGTGGCGCGATAATTCACCGCTTCAGGATCAATTGCCCGCTCAACCATCCCTCGAGGGGCCTTCCCCGGCCTGAAACCCGAGATCTTTATTTCTTTTCCAGCCTCAACCAGCGTTTTTTCGAAAATTTCCTTTAATTTGGCCGGATCTTCCTCGATTTCAAAAAATACCTTATTTCCTTCGCGTTTTTGTGAGTTTATTTTCATAACCTGGTTATTATACTACAAATATTGACTTCTATGCAACGGAGCGCGTAATCTGCACAAATTAATACTCTCTCGACCAATCAAGTACTTTTTGATATAATCATTTTATGGGTACTAAACATAAAGAATTAGCCAAATGGGTAAAAGAGTGCGCGGCACTGTGCAAACCAGATAAAGTTGTCTGGTGCGACGGATCAATCGAAGAGAAAGATCATCTTGAAAAAGAGGCTTTCAAAACCGGCGAGCTCATCCAGCTAAATCAAAAAGTCCTTCCAGGCTGTTCTTACCATAGAACTGCGGCAAACGATGTCGCCCGCACCGAACATTTAACCTACATCTGCACAGAAAATAAACACGATGCCGGGCCAACAAACAATTGGATGCCGCCAAAAGAGGGTTACAAAAAAGCGGAAGAAATTTTCAATGGTTCGATGCGGGGAAGAACAATGTATGTTATCCCCTTTTCAATGGGACCGGTCGGATCGCCCTTTTCCAAGGTCGGGGTTGAACTTACCGATAGTATTTATGTTGTCCTTAATATGCGCATCATGACCCGCATGGGAAAAGCCGTTCTTGATCTTCTTGAAAAAACGAACGGTAGTTTCACAAAATGCCTGCACAGCAAAGCAGAACTTGATGTCAACAAAAGACTTATCCTTCACTTCCCGGAAGACAACACCATTTGGAGCGTCGGCTCCGGCTATGGCGGGAATGTTTTGCTCGGAAAAAAATGTCTTTCTCTACGGATAGGAAGCTATCTTGGGTATGAAGAGGGCTGGATGGCCGAACATATGCTTATTATGGGAATTGAAGACCCGACAGGCCATATCGGTTATATCGCCGCCGCCTTCCCTTCCGCCTGTGGAAAGACCAATCTTGCTATGCTGCTCCCGCCGGAAGGCTTAAAACGAAAAGGCTATCGCATCTGGACCGTAGGCGATGATATCGCCTGGATGAAGATCGATACCGATGGCAAACTCTGGGCGGTCAATCCCGAATACGGACTTTTTGGCGTTGCGCCCGGGACAAATTCGAAAAGCAATCCGACCCTCATGCAGGCGATCAAAAAAGATACTATTTATACCAATGTCCTCTTGAAAAAGGATAAAACGGTCTGGTGGGAAGGCGGCGACGGCGCCGCGCCAAAAGAAGGGATCAACTGGGAAGGGAAAAAATGGAAACCGGGAATGCTCGATGAAAACAGCGCGCCGGTTTTAGCGGCGCATGGAAATGCCCGTTTTACGGTACCGATCACCAATGTGGCCTCCGTTACCAACCGGCTTGAACATCATCACGGAGTACCAATTTCGGCTATCATTTTTGGCGGACGGCGTGCCCGGCTGGCACCGCTTGTTTATGAATCCTTTAACTGGCAGCACGGGGTTTTTGTCGGTTCAACCATGGCTTCGGAGAGAACAGCGGCTCAAGTTGGCAAACAAGGCGAAGTCCGCCGCGATCCGATGGCAATGCTCCCCTTCTGCGGATACAACATGGGAAATTATTTTAAACACTGGCTCAATACCGGGAAAAAGATGGCCGCTCCTCCAAAAATATTTAACATCAACTGGTTCAGAAAAGATGATAATGGAAGCTTCCTCTGGCCCGGGTTTGGCGAAAATTTGAGGGTACTTGAATGGATCATCAGCCGCTGCAAGAACGAAGTTGGAGCGATTAAAACTCCGATCGGCTATATGCCGCATGAAAACGATATCGACATGACCGGCCTAAGGATCCCTCGCGAAAACTTGAAGAAAGTATTTGCTATCAACAAAGAAGATTGGAAAGAAGAAGCGGCCAGCATTAAAGAATTCTATGCAACGTTCGGGAAAGATCTGCCGAAGGAATTGAAAAACGAATTAAGCGCGCTCGAAAAAAGATTGGCTTAAATTAGTCTACTTTCACCATACCGTTTTTGACAGACTGGCTTACACTCCAACAATCTGATTCTGAATATCCGACTATGGGACTGATCTTAATTTTGTATGCCCTTAATTTGTCCCGTATTGCAATAACTAAATGGTTTGAATCCCTAAAAATACCGCCAAACAATTTTGCCTCTACGCATTCACGCCCAAATTCACTAAAAATAATGCGCAATGTTTCTTCAATTTTGGTTTGAGGGCCGAAACAAACAAGCTTCGTTTTTCCTGTTGACGGAGAGTACAAAGCAAGTGCGGCATTGTCCTTCTTTAAGCATGCGGATCGAATCAACTGGCACGGCTTTAAATCCGTGGTCGGCAAAGGGAAGGGAATTGTTTTTCTTAAGACCGTTCTCACTGACATAGTAATATCCTACATATTTATCGATAAAAAACGACGAAAATTTCAGCATTATATAGAATTTGACTTAAGCCAGCACCAAACCTAATTATTGCGTATCCTCTAGCTTGATCGTATGGGCAAGCTCCAGCAGTTCGACGTCGTGGTTCTTAGTCATCTGTCTTAGCAAACGAAGCGGTTCATCTAGAATTGTAGTCGTTTTTCCTATTCTACCTGCAATTACTCTTGATTGTATCTCTTCGATCTGAGTTATTTCTTCCGCTCCTTCAGCGCCAAACACATCTAGGGTTAAAAACAAAAACAATTCTCCCGTTGAAGGATCTAAAACATTTTTTTCCATGGAGATATTGATCTTCAATTTTCCAAAGGGAGAACCTAGGTCAGCGAATAATTCAGGACGGTCCCGAGTTTCGATCATGATCGAAAATGTTTTTTTTCTCTCTCCGGATTCTTCTCCCGCGAATAAGCTCCTGATCTCCGAACAATATCCCCAAAATCCATTGATCACGTCGCTCGCTCTGATTTCACCTGTCCCAATTTGGGTTAATAACCTCTCAATATCAGCCTCAAATGTATCTTCCTTTCCTTCGGTAGAAACCAGCTTAACCATTCCTAAACTCGAGGATACAAAACGGCAAAAAGCGGAAGAAGCGATCAGTTCATCCAGAGATAAGTAGCATTGATTGCATTCTTTGCCAAGCGCCGATATTGCATCGCTGCGAATTTGATGATGCGGGCGGCTTCGCAAATGTTGCCTTAAAGAAGAAATTGCAGCACGGGAATAAAGGAAATCGATCCATCCCAGCTCTGCCGTTATCCGTTGTCCGGCAAGAATTTGAATTTTATCCCCTTCTCTAAGTTTATAACTTAGCCTTTGTGGAACTCCATCGACCTTAACACTTGTCGCGCGTAAGAATAATTCTGTATGTATTGCTCGTGCATAATCATAGGCTGTCGCACCAATGCGGAAAGTTTTTATATGTCCTTTTGGCGTAAAAACCACCAATTCTTCCTTAGCCCCCGCAAAAATTGCGGACAGGTCGCTCCCTGAAACATTTTGCTCCATTAAGGCAGCATGCAAGGCTTTCAACCAATCGGGCTGTGCTTTATACCAATACTTATTTCTTCCGGCTTCCGCCAAAACTCCAATTCGATATTTTAAAAATTCTTCTTCATCCCGAATCTGGACAAGCACCCTGCCTAA
>JBAYJF010000003.1:0-37737 GCA_041665245.1 Candidatus Margulisiibacteriota bacterium
CATGGGTCCGCTCCATGACCATGACCAGCATGATATTCATGATCCCGATCCCGCCGACCATAAGGCTGACCGCCGCAATCGAGCCGAGAAGCATGGTAAATGTCCCGACAATATCCGTCGTAGCTTTTTGCATATCTGCCATATTCCGTACGTTGATATTATCCATCTGCTGGGCATTTAATCGATGGAGCTTGGCAAGCACAGGTACAATTTGTTCCTGGACAGCGATAACCGCATCTGCATCGGTGGCCTGCACATCAAAATTATTTATATAATCCGTTCCCATTAAGCGATACATGGCGGTCGTTATAGGAATAACGATCTGGTCATCCGCATTTCTAAAGCCGGTCATCCCCTTCTCCGGCAAAACTCCAATTACATTAAAATTGATCCGATTTATTCGGATCTGTTTGCCAATGGGATTGGCATCTCTAAAAAGCTCGTCCACAACCGTCTTTCCGATGACGGCCACTTTTGCCCGGCTGACAACTTCGCTTTCGGTAAAAAAACGGCCGCTGGCCGGAACAGAACTTCGCGCAACTTGATAATCCGGCGAGCTCCCAAGGATGCTGGTGCTCCAATTTTTATTCTGAAAAACGACCTGTCCCCTTCCGCTAACATATGGAACAACTTTATTGACGAATTCGATCTTTTTTAGCGCAGCGAGATCCTCAAAATTAAATCTTGTGACAGAATCAGAGCCAAGCGATATTCCATGCGAACTAAATGACGCGCTAACCATCAGCAAATTTGATCCCATCGAGGCCAGGCTCTGCTGGACTTGCGCTTTTGCACCGTTTCCGATCGCCAGCATCGCAATAACCGCAGCTACTCCGATCAATACCCCAAGGATCGAAAGAAATGAGCGAAGCTTATTGGTTAACAGAGAAAGAAAAGCCTCATGCGCATAATTGAAAACGCTGGCCAAACTGATCGCTTTCTTTTTTCTGGCTTTGAGGGGCGCGATCTCTTTTTGAACTTTTTTAACAGAAGTTTGGATTTTTTCATCGGAAATAATTGATCCGTCTTTTAGCGTAATAATTCTGGAGGCTTTTTCTGCCAGTTCATGTTCATGCGTGACCATGATTATGGTCGTTCCTTGGGCGTTCAGTTCCTTGAGCAGGCCGATAATTTCCGCCGCCGATTTTGAATCAAGGTTCCCGGTCGGTTCATCGGCCAAAATTATCGGCGGCTGGTTGGCAAAAGCTCTGGCGACCGCAACCCGCTGCTGCTGACCGCCGGAAAGTTCATTTGAGCGATGTTTTAGCCTATCTCCTAAACCGACTTTTTTTAATAATTCCACCAGCCGGTCATGATCCTGTTTTGAAGATTCGGTATATAAAAACGGAAGAAAAGCATTATCTAAAACATTGAACCGGGGCAGCAAATTAAATTGCTGAAATACAAAACCGAGCAGCTGGCTTCTTAAGATGGCATATTCCTGATCTTGCAGCTTAACAACATCTTTCCCAAGTATTATATATGATCCGGTATCCGATTTATCCAACAAGCCCAATATCGCAAGTAGCGTGGATTTTCCTGATCCGGACGCACCCATTATCGCGACAAATTCTCCGGCTTCGATATTTAATGAAGTGGATTTTAGCGCGGGGACCGTTAATTCCTTGCTTAAGCGATAAGTTTTAGAAACATCTTTAAGCTCTATGATCGGCATTATCTACCTCTTCTGTTCCCGCCGCCAAGGAATCCCAGTGGGCTGCGCATCGAAACAGAATCCAATGTCTGCTTAATAATGAGCGCGGTTGGAACAACGACAACCTGCCCTTCGCCAAGCCCTGAAACAATTTCAACATTCTCATTATTTTCCATCCCGGTCTGAACCTCTACCGCCTCGATCTTGTCGTTTTGCCGAATAAACGCATAGGATCTCTTATTTTTCTTTTTTATTGCCGTGAGCGGCAAATACAATACGTTTGACTTCTCTTCCATCTCAAAGTTTACGGTCGCGCTCATCCCGGCTCTAAAAAACGAAGGAACATTATACGGAAGCATATCGACCCGATATACCGTAACATTACTGATCGTATCCGATTCGTAGGCAATATGTTCTACGTAACCGGTGATATTTTCATTAGGATACGCATCCAGCACGACCGTAGCCTTTTTATTAAGTCCTATCCGGCCAATGTCTGTTTCATCCACTTGCGCCTCAACGATCAAGCGATCGGCTTCAACCAAAACGGCATCGGAGGTGTTAAAAGACTGGCCGGGCTCCATATTCCTTTTTATAATAAATCCATTTATCGGCGCAATGATCGGCGCCGGTTTATAAACATCCTGCCAATAGGCGACTTCTTCCGGCCCTTTTTCCCTCGCGGCGTCCAGCATCGCTGCCCGTTCGCTTGAACTCATCCATGCCAGCACCTGCCCTTTTCTAACGTTTTGCCCCTCAACAACCAATACTTGTTCAATGCGTCCGGAAACTGGCGGTTTTATCTCCAGCCGATTTCGAGGAATAACGATCCCGGTTGTCGGAAGAAGGGTCTGCAAATTTCCGCGAACAACTTTTTCAATTTGATCTTTTTTTCCGTTTTTTTCGCCGCATGCCGACAATATGAACGCAAGGCTAAAAACACAGACCGCGATCGCCAAGTATTTTATTATTACTCCGCCATTTTTCATTTTACCCATCCTCCATATGTTTTATACCAATTTGCTTCCGCTAAAAGCATCGCCTTGTTGGATGAAATTTCGCTTCTCTGATAATTTACATATTCGGTCTGTATCCGGTCCCATTCATCATAGGTTGTTAGTCCGTTCACATATTGAACTTGAGCGATCTTGGCCCTCTCCGCGGCCGCGATCAAATATTTATTCTGAACAGAATAAGCCTCTATCGCATCCTTTAGATGTTCATAGGCCTGCTTAATATTGTAACTAATATCTTTTTGGCTCTTTGCAAAATCTTCTTTTGCCTTATCAAGCCTAAAATTATAAATGAACCGGTCGGCAATATTCGTCCCCCCCGGGAACAAGGCATAACTTAAATTCAAACTTATCGATTTGCTCGATGAATTGGGCGGCCAGGCCGTATCGCTATTTGAGTAATTGGCCGAAAGCGAGACGCTGGGCAAAAATTCACTTATGGTCGCTTTTTGGGCTACATCGGCCAGATCAAGCTGATATTTGGCCAAAAGAAAAGAAGGCGTTTTTTTTACCAGAGCATCCAGATCGATCATTTTTTCGATCGAAACATCTGCAGATCCCTCGACGCTTGTAACTTTTTGCTCTAAAAGCTGCGAAAGCCTAAAGCGGGCAAGCTCAAGGTCTCGTTCGGCCGAAGACACCTTATATTCGGCTTCATCTACCTGGGCATCCGTCCTCAAATAATTCCCTTTATCCTCCCGGCCGCTATCATAGAGAAGTTTTATCATTTTTGAGTTTTTCTTTCGGGAAGCAAGGATCGATCTTTGGACCTCGATATTTTCCTGCGCGCTAAAAAGGTCCAGAAACGCCGACCGGAGAGAATAATAATAATTCGCCATTGTGTTTTTAAGGTTGGCATCATCGCTCATGTAGTTGATATAGGAACTCTGCATACTAAAATAGTTTGAAAAACCCTTGAAAATTGATTGCGAAGCGCTTAAGCCGTATGAAAAACTCTGCGGGTTAGAGAGCGAAGAACCAGCCGACATATTGGCAGATATCTGGGGAAGAAAATTCCCATAGGATTTATAATAAAGCCATTTTGTGGATTCAAGCCCTTTTTGGGCGCTTTTAATATCGTTACTGCGGTCAGTCGCAATAGAAAAAGTCTCTTTCCACGTCATTGCATGACTTTGCCCAACAAGGAACAAGATCATAAAAGCTATGGCAAGGGATCTATTCAAAATTAATGCCCCACTGAAATATTTTCATTATTATACATCTATTTTATAACTACTTCTTGTCATTAATCTTCTTCCGGCTTTCAACTCTTTCTTTTACTTTCTCTTTGCCTTTTTTGATCATTTCTTCAAGTTTTATTTTTTGTTCCGGAGAAAGTTCTTTTCTCAATTGTATAAGCTGCTCGATCCGCATAAATTGAGTTTGGGCGTTATTTTGGCTAATTTCTTGGATCTTTGCTCTTATTAGTTTTGTGTCGGGGTTATCTTTTAATAGCGCTTTCTCGATCTCCACAAATATTTCTTTGTTTTTAGCCCGGATAGCTTTCGTCTCTTCTTCGATCTTTTTTGCGTCGGCTAAATAATTTTCTTTTTGCCCTTCCGTTAATCCGAGTTCTTTCGCCAGCCTATCGATCCTCGTCTCATGTTTTAATTCGCTTTTAATCCTGGGGCCAAATGTAAAAGCATTCGCGGCCATTCCCGAAAAAATAATCATCGCACAGGCAAGGACCAGTATTTTCTTGTTCATTTTATAATTCCCTCCATTTATTTCCATACAAAGATATTAGACAACGCCTGGCCGAAAAAGTTCCATTCCTAATCAAGAAAAACATAATTCATTATCGCATCCTCCCCGCTTCCCTCCTGCTGAATAACATATTCTGCCAAGGTATCCGCGCCAAGATAGATGGATGAACGATTTGAGAAATAAAAAGCAAAAGGGAGAAGCATGATCACCAGCATGCTTACTAACAAATAGCGAGCCTTGTGCTGCTGCTTTTTTATCTTTGTTTTTATCCGGGCATGCATTGCACCATCAACTTGGCCGGCATCGGATCCTTTCAGCTTCTTAATATAGTTTTCATAATTTCCCATTTTTATTCACTTCCTTTTTAATTATTTCTCTTGCCCGATGCAAATTTGATTTAACGGTCCCGACCGGGATCTTCATTGTCTCCGCAATTTCTTCCAGTTTTTTCTCCTCTACTTCGGCCAAGATCAATATCATTCTCTGCTGGGGATTTAATTTTTCCAGCGGTTTAAGGCAATCGATCTCAACATCAAGCGTAATATCGGCCTCCTCTTCCTCAAAAGCCCTGAAATTGCAAAATATATTTTTAAAGGTTTTATAGCGGTCCCGTTTTTTTACAAAGTTTATCGCCGTATTGACCGCAATGCGGTAGATCCAGGTACTAACGGCGGAATCATTGCGAAACCTTGGAAGCGCTTTATGGACGTTCAAAAATATTTCCTGAAAAAGATCTTCGCGGTCTTCCTGAGTGTATACGTATTTGTAGACCAACTTCCAGACATTGGCCTTGCAATCCTCATAAACATTAGAAAATTCGAGCATATATCTGTGTTAGACACTTTTCGAAATAGAAAAGTTCCCCCATAGTAGAATTAATCAACGAGCACTACGCCTTTTGGGATAGCTTCGTCGGGATGGTGAATGATCGGTTTGTTTGGAAGCAGAAAGACCGGGATCAATGCAAGAAGGATCATGAGGGTCGCAAAAATAAAAGCATCCTGGAAGGCAAAGCTGGTCTGCGCAATAATAACAAACTTAATAAGCGCGGCTTTTGCCGCTGCCGCTGACTCCATTCGAGTAAGACCTAGTTCGTGCGCCCTTACCATTAGACCTTTGAGCGAGTCGATCGCGGCCGATGAAGATAGATTGATGGTAGAGGCCGCGGTGCTTATATGAAATTTGCTGCGGGCATCAAGCACGGTTGATAAGATCGCTATTCCGACGGCTCCGCCAACCTGCTGGATTATCGCCATCATCGAAGAGGCCATCCCGGCCTTGCTTCTCGGAACGGAATTAAGAGCTAGGGTCATGATTGGGGCCATAAGCAGACTCATTCCAACCCCCCTTATCAAAGTTGGAAAGATAATATCCCAATTGCTCATATAGATGCTTATATCCCGATAGGCGTACATTGAATATAATAAGCAAAGCATGCCGGCAAATGAAAGAAAACGAGGGCTCGCCTTATCGCTTACCCAACCGATGATCGGCATGCAAAATGCAATTATCAGGGAACCGGGAAGCATGATCATTCCGCACTGCATTGCGCTTAACCCTTTCAGCTGCTGTAAAAATAACGGCAGCAGGAATATGCTTCCAAACAACGCAACGCTCCTGATCGCCGATACAAGCATTGATATTGAAAATACCGAATATTTAAAAAGGCTTAAATCCATAATGCGGTCTTTCACGAGGCTTTCAGTGATCAAAAAGCCGAAAAATCCAAATACAGATAAAGCAGCACAGGTCATAACATAATTTGATGTCCACCCTTCCTGTTCACCTTTTGAGATCCCGAGCAGGAAAGAAAGGAGAAAGATCGTAAGAAAAATAAATCCCCAGAGATCAAAGGGTCTTTTTGAATTTGCGTGAGGCTTATCGTTGACAAGCATTCTTAATGCCATAAAAATGGCAAAGATCCCGATCGGCAGATTAATAAGAAAGATCGACCGCCATCCGAATGCCATCGTTAAATAGCCGCCAAGGGTCGGGCCAAACGCCGGACCGACAATGATCCCCATGCCAAAAAGCCCCATCGCCTTTCCCCGCTCTTTTGGCTCGAACACTTCCGCGATCATCGCCATCCCTGTCGGGTTCATAGCACCTCCACCCAGGGCTTGAATTACCCTCGCAGCAATTAAAGACGGAATATTCCAGGCAAGGCCACAAAGAAGAGAACCAACAACAAAAACCAAAAGGCTGACCGAATAAAGAATTTTGTGGCCAACCCTGTCGCGCAGCCAGGCAGTAAGCGGCATAAGGACCGCGAATGCGAGCATATATGCGGTTACGACCCATTGAATATCGGCAACGTTAGAGCCAAAGTCGGCCATTATCGCGGGGATCGAAACATTAACAATACTGGCATCAAGCATCGACATGATCATGCCGATCATGACAATTACCATGACTATCCACTTATAATTTGAATTTTGGGGAATATTCTTGGGGGACATTTTATCTGACCTTGATCTTAACCGAGACCGATTGTCCCGCCCTTAGTATTTTATGGTTTGGATGCGGATCCAGGGCGATCTTAATTGGGATCTTCTGCACGATCTTTGTGAAGTTTCCGCCTGCATTTTCCGCGGGAAGCAGTGAAAATTGCGAAGCCGTAGCTACATTGATCTCTTCCACCCTGCCGGTAATATCTCCGCCTTCATCAATTGAAACATATACGAGTTGACCTATCTTAACTTTTGAAATATTTGTTTCCTCAATATTGGCATTGACCCAGGCATGATCCACATCAGCGATCATCATCGCAACCTGGCCAGGCTCAATAAGATTACCGGGCTGGGCATTCTTTTGGATAATTATTCCATCGATCGGGCTTTTAAGGAAAGTATTTTGAAAACTTATTTCTGCCAGCCGAAGGTCCGCTTCCGCCATATCGTAATTCATTTGCGCGTTATCGTAATCTTTTTGTGAACTTACTTTTGTTCCATAAAGGTTTTTGATACGCTCAAGTTCGTTTTTTGCCTGCTGGAACTTTGCCTTTGCTTTTATATATTGGGCGTTCGGTATCCGATGGTCTATTTCCATCAAAATATCGCCGGACTTGACCTGAGCCCCTTCGCTCACATTTACATTGATGATCGCTCCGCCAACCCCGATCGGTGCGATCTTAATAATATTTGTTGCGATCCTCGAATCATTCGTTGAAATGTATGCGCTAAAAAACAGCCACCAGCAGCCAAAGACAAGCACGATCGAGGTGCCAACGCCGGCAGCGAACAATTTCACTCTGGATCTTTCCCAGAATTTTTTCTCATTTATTTTATCCATAATGCTGTAATTATATCATAATTCAACTCGTTAAATATTTATCTAGCGGCACTGCCAAATCTTGACTTTTCCATCCAACCTTCTATACTTTTCCCATGGCAGCTATATCGGACGGATTATCAAATATCTATGCTCTGACCGCAAAGATCATTGCACTAAAAGAACAGGCAAAAAGCGGAGATAATTCTTCGGCTTCAAATATTGACCCGCAGGAATCAGTCCTATATTTACAGCAAACATTTTACGAAATGCTAAGTAAGTTGACCGCCTCTTCCGATGAAGAAGATAAAAACAAGGATGCTTCCGACCCCTTCGCCTTTCTTTCATCAAGCAATCAATTATCTACTGACCTAAGCAGCCAATTGAACGAAGCCGGCAGTACAACCGCCAACAACAACGGTATTAGCATAGATCCATATACCGGGACACTAAATACAACGCTTTCAACAAATGAGACCCAGCTCGATCTTTTGGCAAAACGATCCGAATTAAACTTAACAAATTTAATTTAACAATTTTCTCTACCAATAAAACAAAATATCTTGCTATAATGTCATAGTGGCTGACATAATAAATGGGCTAACAGAAAAAGAGGTCTTAGAAAAACAACAAAAAGAGGGATTTAACGAGCTTCCGTCACAGAAAAAGCGCAATATTTTTTCTATTTTTATCCATGTAATAAAAGAGCCGATGCTCCTTCTTCTAATAATCAGCGGAACGATCTATTTTTTCCTGGGAACACCCAAAGATGCCCTGATGCTTTTGACCTTTGTTTTTGTGATCGTTGGTATAACTATATATCAAGAAAGAAAAACAGAGCGCGCGCTGGAAGCGCTGCGCGACCTCTCCAGCCCGCGAGCACTCGTGATCCGCGAAGGCGCTCAAAAAAGGATCTCAGGCAGAGAAGTTGTTACGGATGATATTATTATCCTCCGCGAAGGCGACCGCATTCCGGCAGATGCAACAATCATTTCCAGCTCAAATCTTTCTGTCGACGAATCGCTTTTGACCGGCGAGGCGCTTCCCGTACGAAAGATCGAAAGTCATGGCGAGAAAGAACCGCGCCGGCCAGGGGGGGATGATCTTCCTTTTTTATTTTCCGGGACGCTTGTCATTCAGGGCCACGGAAGAGCGATCGTTACTTCGACCGGAATAAATACGGAGATCGGGAAGATCGGAAAGTCCCTCAAACAGATAAAAGAAGAAGATTCTCTCCTGCAGAAAGAGACGGCTAAAATTGTCCGCAATTTTGCGATCGCCGGGGTGGCTCTCTGTTTACTGGTAGTAGTGATATATGTAATTATGAAAGGGAATCTCCTGGAGGGATTTCTTGCCGGATTAACTCTCAGCATGGCAATGCTTCCGGAGGAATTTCCGGTCGTTCTGTTAATTTTTCTCACGCTCGGCGCATGGCGGATCTCCAAGAAAAAGGTCCTGACCAGGAATAAAAATGCGATCGAAACGCTTGGCGCGGCAACGGTCCTTTGCGTAGATAAAACGGGAACGCTGACCATGAATTCCATGAAATTAGCGGGCCTCTTTTCAGATGGAAATTATTTAGAGCTCGCTAAGGAGACCGGTGCTATCCCTGAATCTTTTCACAACCTCATTGAGTATGGGATATTGGCCAGCCAAATGGATCCCTTCGATCCGATAGAAAAAGAGGTTAAACATCTTGGAGAACAGTTTCTCTCCGGCACCGAACATATTCACATAAACTGGCATCTGGTAAAAGAATATAATTTATCCAAAGAACTGCTGGCCCTTTCGCATGTCTGGGAATCGCCGGATAAGCAAAACTACATTATCGCCTCAAAGGGAGCTCCCGAAGCGATCGCAGACCTCTGCCACTTTAACGAAGGCCAAACAAAGGAGCTTCTGCAGAAGATCGATCTAATGTCAAAAAAAGGCCAAAGGATCCTTGGCGTTGCAAAAGCAAGCTTTAATAAAGGGACTCTGCCGAGCGGACAGCATGATTTTAATTTTGAATTCATCGGATTGGTCGGATTCATTGATCCGATCCGCGAAACCGTCCCAAATTCCGTAAAAGAGGCTTATTCGGCCGGGATCCGCGTAATAATGATCACCGGCGATTATCCCGGAACCGCAAAATTCGTTGCCAGATCAATTGGACTTAATAATCCGGAAGAATGCATTACCGGATTAGAATTAGAGAGCCTGACATCCGAAGAACTATCGCATAAGATAAAAAGTATTAACGTATTTGCACGGGTCGTACCGGAACAAAAACTGGCAATAGTAAATGCTTTAAAAATAAATAAAGAAATTGTTGCCATGACCGGGGATGGAGTAAATGACGCCCCTGCCCTAAAATCCTCCCATATTGGGGTTGCAATGGGTGAGCGCGGAACAGACGTTGCGCGTGAATCCGCGGACCTTGTTCTCTTAAATGATGATTTTTCTTCGATCGTCTCGGCTGTCAGGCTCGGGAGAAGAATTTTTGAGAATCTTAAAAAAGCGATCTCATATATCTTTGCGGTCCACGTTCCGATCGCTGGAATGTCTCTTTTGCCGGTGCTTTTTAATCTGCCACTGGTCCTGATGCCGGCCCATATCGCTTTTCTTGAACTCGTTATTGACCCCGCCTGCTCCACCGTTTTTGAAGCAGAACCTGAGGACAAACATATCATGGAGAACCCCCCGCGCAAACTCGATTCTCCTCTATTTGGCAGAAGATCGCTACTTGTAAGCCTATTGCAGGGAATTAGCGTGCTGGCGGTTGTTTTCATTATCTTCCTCTGGGCGCTAAGTATCGGAAAAGGAGAAGCCGAAGCAAGAACCCTCGCCTTTACTTCGCTTGTGATCGCAAATGTTTTCATGATAATTACAAATCTGTCTTGGACAAAACCCATAGCAGCAATTGTAAGAGAAAAAAACAGCTCGCTTTGGTGGGTAGTATCCGGCACGCTGCTAGCCTTAATATTAGTTCTATACGTTCCGCTGCTTAGAAATTTATTTCATTTCGAGGTCCTGCATTTTGATGATCTTATTATTTCTTTCTTCGCCGGAGTTATCAGCCTGCTGTGGTTTGAAGGGCTAAAAATGATAAGAAAGACGACCCAGGATTAAAAAACAGACCTCTACAGACTCTTTTTATCTTTTTCATCCTGCCGCAGTTTTGAAACAAGCTTCTCGCGTTTCTCAGCCATACGATCCAGTTTATACACAAAAAACAGCACTTCCGCGACAAGGGTATATAGTTCCGGAGGGATCTCGGTATCTAGTTCGAGTTTCGCCAGCAGCTTCGCAAGCTCCGGATCTTCATATAGTGGTATTTTATTCTCATCTGCAAGCCGCAGAATTTCATCGGCAACCTGCCCCCTGCCCGATGCCAGGATCAAAGGCGCTTTATCTCTGTCCAGGTCGTAGCGCAATGCTATCGCCGCTTTTTTATCCGCCGGCGCAGCGATCGGTTTGCCCTCTGCTTTCCCCTCTCCCAACCCCAATATTTTTTCATCTACCATTTTTTATGCCTCAAAATCGATCTTTTTTAGAATATCTTCCAGTTTTGTAATTATTGGGATCAGATAAGGTTTGATCTCGCACATTGCGCGGTCAACCTTTACCTGGTATCCGGAGATCATAAAATTCTTCTCTGTGAGTTTTTTTTGAAGCTCTCCAAAATCTCTCGCAATAATTTCACGTCCTTTATCCCCGTATTCTTTTTCCGAAAAGACAAAGATCACATAAACCTTATTATCTTTAACGATCATAGAAATGACCATTTTCCCGACATTTTCTGTTTCAAGCGACATGACAACATTGGTATTTTTAGGATTAATTTCCCCTTGCTTCCCTTCGCTGTCCCTTTTGATCATGATCTCGAAGTCCTTTGGAGGAGTGGTCATTGCATTAGGGATCTGCTGATAATGATAGTTAACATCCGAGCGCCCATGCTGGGAAAGGATCCCTTGCGCAATTAAATTTTGCTCGACATTATTCAACTTCGCTTGAAGTTCTTTTATGGAGGAGGCCAAAGTTTTCATCTCTTTGCCCTCGGGAGTCTTTGATTTGTCTTGTATCCCCTGCATAAGAGCTTTGATCGCCCGCACATCGTTTAACATATTCGCCAAATTAAATATCTTTCCATCGGAGGAAAATTTTCCGGCAACTTCCTGCAGGGTCTTGTCAAATTGCGCCAGTAACGCGGATAATTGAGAAATAAAGCTAGCATTCAGCATGCTTTTTCCTAAACCAAGCGAGGTAACAAGATTCCCCAGCCCCGATTGAAGCGAAGTTAGTTGATTTGCCAGTTCGGGATTCTCCGAAAAATATTGTCCAAGGACCTTGGCTGCTTCCGGGGAATCGATCCCTTTCATTAATAATAGGATCGAGGCTTCCTGCATCGCCTGCGATTTATTCGTCCCCTGCATCATATTAAGAAGTTTCATAAAGTTTGAGCCGGACACTTCAAGCCCGGAACGGAGCATAAGAGAAGCCAGTTTTGAGTTAAAATCATTCGGCTCGACCTGCAGAGAAAGGAGATGCGAACGAATATCTTCTATCGTTAATGGCCTGGCTATTGTCGGAGCTGGTTTAGGAGGAGCAGCAGTTGGTATCTGCCCTGGCGAAGTGCTTGGAGTTGATTCGGTCGGTCTGGCAGGAGCAGCTCGTCCCGGAACGCCTCTTACTCCACCAGCTGTTTGGGGATCTTGCGGTGCACCGACCGGCGCAGAGGTCGGTTTTCCGGCCGGCCAATTGATCGGCTGGCCCTGATTAAGGCCCCCACCACCTGTTGTTATTTCTGCCATGGGTTAATTCTAACTTATTTTATGGAAAAATTCTTGCGGATTAATTATTTAGCGGCTTTTTCTGGCTTACCCGCCGGCGCTGGCTTAGCGGCAGGAGCAGCAGCATCAGCCGCTTTTGCACCTTCAGCCGGAGCTTCGCCCTGTGCAGTGACAGGAACTTCACCAGGAGTAGGAATAGGAGCAGCAACAACTTCTTCTTTAGCCGGTGGCGCGCAATTTGCGATCATTTCGCTTTGGCTCGTCAAAACCTTAACTTTTTCGATCTTCACTAGATCTGAAACATGCAGCAGATCATTAACTTTTAATGCCGAAACATCGATTTCATACTTTTCCGGAATGTCGGAAGGCAAGCATTCAACTTCCAATTCACGGATCCCATGAATTAATATACCGCCGTCTTCTTTAACACCTATAGGGATCCCGACCAATTCAACCGGCACTTTTGTCCGTAATACTTCATCCATCACAATGTTTAAGAAATCAATATGTAAAATTTGATCGGTCGTCGCGTTTCTCTGAATTGCATGCGTTAGAACAGGGATAGACGTTTTCTCATCAATTGCAAGTGAAATAATGGAGTTTCTTCCAGCATCCGATTGCATAACAAGTTTTGTAAAAGACTTTAGATCAACAACAACCGACATCGGTTTGATCTTTTTTCCATATACAACAGCCGGAATCAAACCCGCCTTTCGCAGGCCGGAAAGTTTCTTACCGATGACTTCTCGCTTTTTTACTTCTATTTGTACGTTTTCCATTGATGTTATTTTACCATATTTCAGGCCTTTCTGTCAAAATCAGTCGCTGCTTTCCTCAGTGGCACTCTGGGCCTCTGCCGAAGGATCGATGCGATGCGCTTTATACCAGATAAGAATATCACGCGCGACATAAGCAGAAGACCTATCGCCATGCGACCCATGTTCAACAAAAGAGGAAATAGCAATTTTGGGATCATTAAACGGGGCATAGCATAAGAACCAGGCATGCGGCAGGCCGGGATTTTCTGCCGTCCCGGTCTTTCCGGCCGCGGGAAGCCCTTCAACTTTTGCCGCCCGCCCCGTTGCACGATCAACCACATCAAATAATGCTTTCCGGAGGATCTCAAGCGTTGCCTGGACCGCTGGTGACCCGGCAACTTTTTCAACCTTACCTTGATATAATATCTTGCCGGATCGATCTTTAATTTCCTGAACAATGAACGGTTTCATTCGATCGCCGGACGCTATCGTTGAATAGACCATCGCCATCTGGATCGGGGTAACTTGCGTATAGCCCTGCCCGATCCCGTAATTAATTGATTCGCCCTCATACCATTCCTGACCAAAACGTTCCTTTTTCCAAGCTGTTGTAGGAATTAAACCTCTTTTTTCCTGTGGTAGATCGATACCGGTCCGCTCCCCTAAGCCAAAAGCCACCGCATATTTTGCCAGCCTGTCGGGACCAAGCCTTCTCCCCAACTCATAAAAAACTATGTCGCAAGATTGCGTCAGCCCCTCCTGAGCATTTATCGTCCTATGCCCATTTTCATTCCAGCACCTTGCGATCCTATTGTTTAATCGATAATATCCGGGACAATAAAAGGTCTCGTTTTTTTTGAATACATTTTCCTGGATCGCAGCTGTTAAAGTAATTACCTTAAAGATCGATCCGGGCGGATAGATCGCCAGCGCGCGGTTCATAAAAGGGTGGCGCTTCGCATTAAGCGCGTTCATCTTTTCATTATCCATCGCATTGATAAAAATATTGGGGTCATAATTTGGATGGCTGGCCATGGCAAGGATCTCGCCGTTCTTTGGATCAACGACCACGACCGCGCCTGCATTAGCGCCGAGGGCTTTTTCGGCAGCCAGCTGAAGATCCAGATCGATCGTCAATCTTATATTTGCTCCAGGAACAGGGTCTACCGACGCAAGAAGTCGAACGGGAGCGCCGCGAACATCAACTTCTATTTTCTTCCCGCCATCAATGCCGCGAAGATATTTATCATAAACTTTTTCGATCCCGTCCTTTCCGATCAAGTCCCCGCTTCGATATCCCTGGTCTTTCATATTTATAAGGTCGCTGGAGCCGATCTCTCCCACATATCCAAGCAGATGCGCGGCCGCGCTTCCATAAGGATAATACCTGACCGGCCTTACGGCCACGATAACACCCTCCAGCTCATTTTTTTGTTCTTCGATCTTTATCGCAATTTCTGGGCTAATATTATCTTTAACAATGATCGGCTTATCAGCTGTGGCCTTAAATCTTATCTCTTCTCCCAGTATCTGGCCTAACTTATTCAGGATCCTTTCTTTTTTTTCTTTATCTTTTGTCGCCAGAAGCTGCGGCAATACCTGGATAACAAAAACCGGCCTATTTTCAACCATTATTTTGCCGTTGCGGTCAAAAATAAAGCCTCTTGGCGCAGGGGAAAGGACGATCTTGGCGGCATTCTCATCCGACATTTCTCGATACGTTGCCCCATCAAAGATCTGCAGCTGCAGCAACCGGAAAAAGAGGACCCCAAAGATAACAAAAAATACGATATTAAGTATTTTGACTTTATTGTTATCCATTTTTCATCCTTGTTATGATCGAAAAAATAACCGGCAAAAGGATCAAATTATACCCGGTTTGGGCGCAGAAAATGAAAATAAAATTAAAAATACTTACCTGCTTTCCAAGAAAATAAAATAAGAAAATATGCTGCACAGCCACCCACCCGGCCGAATATATTATTAGCATCATGGCCGAAAAAGAATAATCGTCTCCTTTGAAATCCGCTTTGATAAAATTTATTATCGCCGAAGCTATACCCTTGAAAACGGTATTAAAATAGATCTTTTCCGAAAAAATATCCTGAACAAAGCCAATGATCGTTGCGGTGATCATAGCGGACTTTTCTTCTTCTAAAACAGAAAAAACAACCGCAGCTATAAGGAATAGATCCGGAATTACACCAAAAAAATTAAGCCTTGGAAAGATCACGGTTTGACAAAGAATAAGCAGCGCGATAAAAATTGTTTTCTTTAAAAGATACATTTTAATTTATGACAAAAACTTCTTCCAACCTCGAAAAAGAGACCGCCGGCACCAATTTTATTTCATAAAAAAGATCGCCTTCGTTCTTCCTGGCGGTTTTTACTGCCCCGATGGGGATCCCGGCCGGAAAAGTATTTGATATGGATGAAGTAACGATCATATCCCCTTCTTTAACGTTCCCCCGCGCATTGACATAGCGCATAGTCAGCAGGTTCGGCGTATACCCTTCGACGACCCCAAAATCGCGGGATCGCTGATCAACCGCCGCAATGGAATGCATAGGGTCGCAAGCAAGCATCACCCGAGAGCTCAAAGGAAAAACCTCTATTACTCGTCCGACCAATCCTTCCGGAACGATAACCGGCATATCCTTTTTTATTCCAGCTCCGGCACCACGATTTATTTCAACCAAATTAATATAGGGAGCACTGCCTCTAGCAATGATCTTCGCTGGAATGGTACGGTAGCCAAAAGGAAGAGAGTTCTGAAAATTAAGGTCATTTTGCAATCGTTTATTTTCCAGGGCCAATTCATCCAGAATGATCAGTTTTGCATTTGCTGCATTTAGCTTATTTTTTAGATCGGTATTTTCGATCGCCAGATTTTTAAGGCCTATGACCGAAGCCGGAATAGAAAGAACGCCGCTGATAGCGGAAGAAGCCATATATTGAAATGGAAAAATTACCCCATTGATAAAATATCTGATCCCAAACAATCCATTGAAGGCAGATACAGAGAAGAAGATCGCCGCAATGATAATAAATATAGCTAAACTATACGGCTTTTTCTTTCTGAATGGCCGGTACGTCGTCACTGCCCAGATTTAGGCATGATCAATACTTTCTTCAAAGTATCAATTTCTTCTAAAATTTTACCGGTGCCATAAGCAACGCAGGAGATCGGGTCATCGACCACGTAAACCGCCATATCGGTCTCTTGTGATAAATACTTGTCCAGCCCGCGAAGAAGGGAACCGCCGCCGGCCATAACAATTCCCCTGTCCATAATATCAGCCGCAAGCTCCGGAGGAGTTTTTTCAAGCGTCATTCTAACCGCATCCACGACCATGGATACAGGTTCGGCAAGAGCATCTCTTATTTCCGATGAAGTTAGGGTCAATGTTTTTGGAAGTCCGGTAACCAGGTCCCGACCCCGGACCTCGATCGTTTTTTCTTCCGGCAGTGGATAAGCCGAGCCGATATCAATTTTAATTTGTTCCGCAGTTCTCTCTCCGATCAGCAAATTATAGTTTTTTCGGCAATGCGAAACGATCGCTTCATCCATTTCATCGCCCGCAACCCGGATCGATTTTGAAACAACGATCCCTCCAAGAGCAAGCACTGCAACTTCCGTCGTACCGCCGCCGATATCAACGATCATGCTTCCTTGCGCTTCGGAAACCGGCAAATTGGCTCCGATCGCCGCAGCCATCGGCTCCTCAACAAGATAGGCTTCCCTGGCGCCGGCATGCATCGCCGCATCAAGAACCGCCCTTTTCTCAACGCCGGTTATTCCGGAAGGAACACCAACGACAATTCTCGGCCTGACAAAAGCCGACCGGTTGTGGCTTTTATTAATAAAATGGCGAAGCATCATTTCAGTTATTTCGAAATCGGCAATAACACCGTCGCGCATCGGCCTGACGGCAACAATGTTTGCCGGCGTGCGGCCAAGCATCGCTTTCGCTTCGTTGCCGAAAGCCAGCGGCCGATTATTATCTTTATTGATCGCGACAACGGACGGTTCGCAAAGAATGATCCCTTCACCCCGGGCAAAGACTAAAGTTGTAGCGGTACCAAGATCGATCCCAAGATCCCTTGAAAACCTACCAAAAACTGAATCATACACAGACATTATTATTCCTCCTACTCAAATAGTACGACTGATTTTATTCCTTTTCCGTCAAGGGCATCTTTCAAAGCATCTGCCTCGCTTTTGTTCTTATATGCGCCGACTTGGACCCGCCAGCCTGACTCGACTTTCTTTAAATATGTCGAATATCCGGCAGCAGCTACCTGGCCTGCCATCTCTTCGGCTTTTTCTTTTTCAACGTAAAGGCCGGCTTGGACCTTAAAATATCCATTCCCGGTTTTATTCTGCGCCTTTGCAACTTTTTTAACTGCCTTTTTTACGGGCTTTTTCACAGGTTTAGTTGCCTTCAACGTTGTTGAAGTGGCAGGGATCTCCACCGGGACAACGATCTTAGGAGCAACAACTGCAACCTTTGGAGCAACTTTAGGCACCACAAGAAGAGAATTGGTCTTCTTCACCGGCAAATTATCTTTGGAAACCTTAGGCAAAACACTTTTACCTTTTTTTTCCTTCCCCACTTCATCCGACATGATCTTCTCAAGTTCCTGCAAAGCCATAATTGAAGGCGGCGGTTCAGGGACCGCGACCTTAATTTTATTTTTTACATTTTTTGCCGGAAAAAGGATCTTTTTGCCAAGTTCAAAGCTGATCCAAAAACTGCCAACAATTATTCCGATAAGCGCAATAAAAATAAGCAAATTTTTAACAAGACCGACAAGCGTCCCTAAAAATGGACGCCGCTTGGCTTTTGTTTCTTGCTCTTCATTTTCCTGGTCGATCACCGGAAAATTTTGGCTTATATCTTCCATGGCAGTGAAGTAATATTACTATGTGTTGACTTTAACGTCAAGAAGCTTTAACGCATCCGCTGCCAGAAAAAAAGAGCCGCAAATCGCCCTATCTTCCTTGTCGGTCATGGATAGCGCGTTAGCTAGATCATACATCTTTGCGCCGGCGATCTTTCTTACCGCTCTTTTATGGATTGAATGGGTGAAAAACACTTTTTTTGCGGCTCGCAAGATCTCTTTGCGCATATTCCCAATATCCTTATCTTCTTGTACACCAACAATGAAAGTAAATTTTTTATCCGGAAATTGCCTAAACAGCGTATCAATTAAAACTTTTATCCCTGCAGGATTATGTGCACCATCAACGATCGTTAATGGTTTTCTTCGAGCAATTTGAAAACGCGCCGGCCAGGAAACCTTCTTTAATCCTTTTGTTATGGCAGTTTGAGGGATTTTTATTTTTGCCGCATTTATCGCTGCTAAAGCACATGCTGCGTTAATCTGCTGGTGGGGACCGATCAAGTTGGGAGTTAGGAGTAAGGAGCTAGGAGTTACAGAAAGAAGTTTGCTTTTGTTTATTTTTGAGATTCGTTTGATCACATTTAGCGCAACAGATTTACGCTCGGCCGTAACAACGGGAACCCCCTCCTTAATAATGCCAGCCTTTTCACGTGCAATCCTGGCCAGAGTCTTCCCTAAAACTTGGGTATGTTCGAGCTCAACATTGGTAATAACCGAAACAAGGGGAGTTAAAACATTCGTTGCATCCAGCCGCCCTCCCATCCCCACTTCCACCACCGCATATTCAACTTTCTTTTCCGCAAAATACCAAAATGCCAGCGCCGTCAAAACCTCAAAAACAGTTGGCTCGAAAACTTTTCCGTGCTCATCCCTCCTAATCCTTTTTATCCGTTCTATTCCCCTATTGAAGTCTTTCCTCGAAATATCTTTCCCATTTATTTTTATCCGTTCGGTATAGTCAAAAAGATGGGGCGAAGTGTACAGACCAACTTTAAAACCGGCTTCCTTTAATATTGAGGCAACCATCGCGCAGGTCGAACCTTTCCCATTTGTACCGGCAACGTGGATAGATCTAAATTTTAAGTGGGGAGATCCCAACTCTTTAAGCAGATAGTTGATCCTATCCAATCCGAGATTGATCCCGAACTTTTCTAAAGAATCTAAATACTTCACACCAGCAGCCTGTAGACAAATTCAATAACGGCAATTAGGAGCGGCGAGCCAAAAAAGAGGATCGCCAAGAGAAGAAAATAGCCATAGGCCTGCAGGCGATAAAATGCTTCCATCTGGTATGGCGACAAAAAGAACTCAAGAATGTGCGAACCATCCAGCGGCGGGATCGGTATAAGATTAAAAATTGCCAATGATAAATTTATCCAGATCGTATAACTTAATATCATGCCAAGCATTTCCGGCAGTGGGACATTTTTTAGAACGATCGCAACCAGCCAGGCAAAAATGAAATTCGAAAGCGGACCGGCCAAACTTACCAGCAGATTTCCCATTTTTGGATTCCGAAAGTTATACGGGTTGATCGGGACAGGCTTCGCCCAGCCAAATCGGACAAGAAGAAGCATAATAAAACCGATCGGATCGATATGGGCGATCGGATTCAAGGAAAGCCTTCCCGCCATCCTTGGAGTAGGATCACCAAGAATATCGGCCACTTTTGCATGGGAAAATTCGTGGATCGTTAAAGCGATCAAAATTATCGGGATCGTCAGTACTATAAAACTCAGATCAAACATCAATAAATTCCTCCCCTTTCATGATAAAACTATGCTCTTGGATGAGAACTTAAATAGACTTTTTTCAGCCGCTCTCGCGATACCGAAGTATAAATTTGCGTCGTTGAAATATCCGAATGCCCAAGCATCTCCTGCACCGAACGCAGGTCGGCCCCTTTTTCCAAAAGATGGGTCGCAAAAGAATGCCTTAAAGTATGCGGAGAAGTCTTGCTTTTGATCCCGATCTTCTTCACATATTTTTTCACGATAAGCCATAGGCCCTGCCGGGTCAAGCGATCGCCATTCTTATCGACAAAGAGCGCATCATTCTCTTTATGCTTGAATTTTTCACGGCTATTTTCTAAATAGATCTTAAGCGCAGAGAGCGCCCCTTTTCCGACCGGGACCATTCTCTCTTTTGAGCCTTTGCCGGTACACCGAATAAATGAGGCCGAAAAATTTATATCATTTTGGTTCAGCGAAACAATTTCCGAAGCACGCATACCGGAGGCATAGAGCATTTCCAGCAGCGCGACATTTCTTATCGAAAAAATGTCTTTTCCTCTTGCCGAGATTATCAGCCGATCGGTTTCGGCCATGGTAAGAGCTTTTGGAAGCCGCTTGATCGTCTTGGGGAGCTTAAAATCCGAAGTTGGGTCAACGACCAGATCCCCTTCGCCCGACAAATAATGAAAAAAAGATTTTAAACACGCAAGCATTCTTTCAATGGTAGTTGAAGAAAACCCTTCGTCGTTTAAATATTCCAGATAACTTTTGATTATTTCCCGATCGGCCACCGCGATCTCTTTCCCTTTTGAAAATTTTTCAAAATTGGCCAGGTCCCTGGTATAGGCTTTGATCGTATTCCCGGAATAGCCTCTCTCTACCTGGAGAAAAGAGAGAAATTCTTTGATCTTTTCCTGCATTAGACCTTCCCTTTAAGATAGGCGTCCGCCATCATTATCCCGATAATTGTTTTGTTGTCCGTAATTTTCCCGGCATAGGCAAGATCCAGCAGCGCTTCAAGATCGATAATATCGACCTCAACAAATTCATCCTCATCCATGTTTTGCTTATGCAAGGTCAGCTCTTCCGCAATAAAATAATTGATAATTTCATTGGAATAACCGGGAGTAGAATATCCGCTCAATATCTTTTTAACTTTTTTTGCATAATACCCTGTCTCTTCTTCGAGCTCTCGCCTGGCTGCCTTCTCGAGCGCTTCCCCTTTATTTGGAACACCGGCCGGAAGCTCTAAGAGAACCTCTCCTGTTGGGTATCTAAATTGCCGGACCAAGATCATTTCGTTTTCGTCCGTCAGAGCAATCACCGCTACGGCGCCGGGATGTTCGATCACTTCCCGCGTTGATTCCTTCCCATTCGGAAGTTTTACGGTATCGATCTTTACTTTTATCAATCTCCCGTCGAACAGTTTTTTTGAACTCTTTTTTATTTCTTTCAGCTTTTCCATTTATTAATTCCTTTCATCTATTGATCGAACGATATTTAGGGCCATTTCCGTCCCCCGGACAAAATCCGCGATACAGAGACGCTCCCTTTTAGTATGGACCCTATCGGCGCCAACACCCAAGATCACCGACGGGACACCAATTTGATTAAAAATATTGGCATCCGACCCGCCGCCGGTCGAAGAAAAGATCGGCTTAATGCCGGACGCTTCCATCCCTTTCTTTATATTTTTAATAACTTTACTATTTTCATTTATCTCGAAAGATTTATAGACTTCGTGCGCTTTTATCTTTAACTTTGCTTTATATTTGCGGCAAGCTTTTTGCAGACAACTTTTAAAATGCAGAACCTGCGCATTTAGTTTCATTTTGTCGTGGCTTCTGGCTTCACCTTTTATTTCAACCTCATCCGGAATAATATTGGTCGCCTTCCCGCCTTTAATTATGCCGATATTTGAAGTTGTTTCATGATCAATTCTGCCTTGCTTCATCATTACGATAGCCTGGCTGGCAACTTTTATTGCATTGATCCCATCTTCCGGATGGAGCCCCGCATGGGCCGCTCTCCCAAATATAGTTGCAGTGAGATTGACCTGAGTCGGCGCTTTGACGATCACACTATCTATATCTCCCCCATCAAGGACTAAAGCAAAATCTGCTTTTATTTTATTTTTTGCAATTGCGCGAGCGCCATAGATCCCGATCTCTTCCGCGACCGTAAAGATCAGCTGCAGTGGCGGATGTTTAATATTTTGTTCTTTTAGCGAACGTATTATCTCAAGGATCGCCGCTACTCCAGCCTTGTTATCCGCGCCAAGGACCGTTTTACCATTCGAAAAAATATACCCGTTCTTAATTTTAGGTTTGATATTTTTCCCCGGAGTTACAGTATCAACGTGCGCATTGAGCAGGATCCTTGGAGAGAGGATCCCATTGCCTGGAATATTGGCAAATAAATTACCTACCTCGCCTCCTTTAACTTTTCCGGAAATATAATTTCTTATCCCGAGTTTGTTTAATTCTTTAGTTAAATAATCCATGACTTTCCCTTCGTGCAGGGAAAGGCTGTCGATTTTTACTAATTCAATAAATGTTTTAATTAATCTATTTCTATTTACCATGAAAGTGTTCATACCCCATTGATTTCAGCTTCGTAATCCTACCACGTTTGTCTTCTAAACTTATTCCTTCACCCTTTGGTACGATCCTTCCGATAATAGTACTCCCTTTTATTCTCCTAACTCCCCCTACCCCTTTCTCCGAACTTGCCTTTCCCTCCGGCACCGTAAAAACTAATTCATATTCTTCTCCGCCGTAAAGTGCTTGTTTAAGCGTTGCTCCTTCTGCGATCGGGACTTTGTTTTCTTCGATAACTGCCCCAACATTGCTCGCTTTGCATATTTCGACAACTGAACGAACAAGCCCATCGCTAGAGTCGGTCATTGAGCTGGCGATTTTATTTTTTGCAATAATTCTAGATTCCCTTAACCTTGTTTCGTATTTCGCCGTGCCTGCCGGCAGGCAGGAATTTCGTGTTTCGTATTTTTTTGAGGCTTCTCCGCCAAATACTCCGGTAACACAAATCAGATCCCCCGGCTTAGCTCCGGACCGCAAGAGCAGATATTCTTTTTCCACTTCGCCTAAAAGAGTAATGGAAATAAAGATCGCTTTTGGGGAAGCAACCGTATCTCCGCCGACAATATCGATCTTATTTTTTTTCGCGATCGCATTAATACCGCGATAAAGTTCTTTAATATCATGAACGTTTGTATTTTTAGGAAGGCCGATCGTGATTACCGCATGGGTCGGGGCCCCTCCCATCGCCGCAATGTCGGATATATTTGCCAGAAGTGCTTTTTGGCCTAGATGATAGAAGGACAATCCTTTTTTCTTAAAATGAACATTCTCCACCAAAGCATCGGTCGTAATTAAAAGATATTTGTTCGGATTTCGATTTTCGGATTTCGGATTTATAAGTACAGCTGCGTCGTCCCCAATTCCAACTATAGTAGTTTTATTCCGCGATTGGTGTTTTGAAATTAGGTCGATCAGCCCGAATTCCCCGATCTGCGAGAGTTTCATGAAGAAATTATAACATGTAGGAGCTCGAATCCATTATCAAATTCTCAAAGGCAAACACTTTATCCCGTGCGGAGAGCTGGTGCTTGTTTCCGCAATATCACCTTTGTGGCAATACACTATCAGGGTTATGTTATCCCTTGCTCTCGGAAGCTTAATGACCGCTCTCACAATCCGTTCGGCGATCACCGCTTGATCATCTCCTCCGGCATCCACCGCGTCTTTAATCATTCCTATAAAGTCTTCCGGAACCAGGAAAGGAGAATACACTCCATCGGTCATTAAGAATAATTTATCTCCGGGCTCCAGATCGATCTTGATCAATGGGATTTCACCGGGTAATCTCGAACCTACAAAAAATCGGATCGCACTCTCTTTATAACCCAAAATTCTAACCGTATCTCTCTCCGAATATGGAAGCTCTCCAGCAAATCTCGCATGATTATCCATTGCCCGCGGGCTATGGGGATAGGTTAAAAGTTCTATCCCGCCATTCTTTTTAACTTTGAACACTAATGAATCACCAACATGCATAATTGAAGCCTGGTTTCCAACAACATATGCAGAAGAAAACGTTGTCCCCAAACATTTAACCCTAACCTGGGCGTCATTAATAGCAACTATTTTCCCCTGCAGGGACCTAACCAGATCGGGATCAAAAGCCGCTCCACGTTTAATCCTCTCAACCATTTCAAGCATTGTTAAAGCGGAAGCCACATCCGCCGATCCATATTCGCTCACCCCATCCGCAACACCGAGTAAAAGATCCCCCCTGGCGCCAATCCACAAAGTCATCGCATCCTGGTTTGTTTGTTTACGTCCTATTTGGGTCAGCCCATACGCAGTTGAAAGCTTTGCGGATATTATGCCGGTTTTATTTCCGCTTTTAATACCGGAAACGACCAATCCGTTGTGACCCTGATTGATCGCCTGGATCCTTTTATTTAGTTTTAAATATTTGAGCAGCTCTTCTCGGGAAAATGCCTGCGGCAAGGAGGGGGAACTCTTCCCCGCTAATCTATGAATAAAATCAATTAACCCCATTTTGTCTCCCTTTATATCATAAATGTATCGAATAGTCTGACAAGATATTTCATTTGATTTGAACTTTATTTCCAACAGGAGTAGAATATCTCTCAATGTTTGCCAAGCCCAAAAAAGACTTCTTCTCTAAGGTGCGCCAATTCTTTGTGGGCAAACCAAGGTCTTTATCGGACCAGAGCCTGATGCACAATATTTCTCTAGTTGCGTTCTTCGCCTGGGTCGGATTAGGCGCGGATGGATTATCTTCTTCCTGTTATGGTCCGCCGGAAGCTTTTCTGGTCCTGCAGCAGCATTATTATCTTGGAATTTTTGTCGCACTGGCATCAGCTTTAACTATCTTCATAATCAGTTCCAGTTATTCTCAGATCATTGAAATTTTCCCCCAGGGCGGCGGCGGATATTTAGTCGCCAGCAATCTTCTTTCTCCAAAACTTGGAATGCTTGCCGGCTGCGCCCTGTTAATTGATTATGTCCTCACGATCACAGTATCAATTGCCAGCGGCGCTGATGCGATCTTCAGTTTTTTGCCGGCTGAACTTATCCCCTATAAGATCGTCTTTGCGGTCGCTATATTATTCATTTTAATATTAATGAACATGCGTGGAGCAAGAGAATCCGTCATTCCTCTTGTCCCGATCTTCCTCATCTTTGTTATTTCACACGTTTTTGCTATAGTTTATGCGATCGTTACACATGCCATGATGCTGCCGGAAGTTGCTCGTGCAACGAGCGCCGATGTCGCCGTCTCTTCTTCCCAACTTGGATTTTTAGGCATGATCTTACTTGTCCTGCGCGCCTACAGCATGGGAGCCGGAACTTATACTGGTATAGAAGCAGTTAGCAATGGGCTTCCAATATTAAGGGAACCGCGGGTAAAAACCGGAAAGCGGACCATGCTCTACATGGCGCTCTCACTTTCGTTTATGGTCGTCGGCCTAATGATCGCATACCTCCTTTATCGGGTCGAACCGGTTGCCGGAAAAACATTGAACGCCGTTGTCTTTGGTAAAATGACCGCTGGCTGGGGAAGCTGGGGAATATATTTTGTCTTGATCACCCTGATATCTGAAGCGGCTATCTTGTTCGTCGCCGCCCAGGCTGGTTTTCTAGATGGTCCAAGGGTTCTGGCTAACATGGCAGTTGATGGATGGGCCCCAAAAAGATTTGCGATCCTTTCAGATCGTCTGGTAACGGAAAACGGCGTTTTGATCATGGGATTTTCGGCCCTGATCATGATGCTGGCAACGCAGGGCTCTGTTGCATTCTTGATCGTTCTATATAGTATAAATGTTTTTATAACTTTCATGCTTTCCCAAACCGGAATGGTCAAACATTGGTGGCAGGAAAGAAACAAAGTAAAAGGTTGGATAAGAAAGATAACCGTTAACGGCATTGGTTTAATTTTTACGGTTTTTATCCTTATTTCAGTCTCCGTAATAAAATTTAACGAGGGAGGCTGGATAACATTTGTAATAACCGGCACGTTAGTTTTAATTTCTTTGGCTATCAAGAATGAATATAAAAATGTTGACAAGATGATCCAAAAGCTAGAAGACAAGATCATGGGACCGGAACAACCTTACCCGGATTTTATCCCCCCGACAGAAACAGGGATCTTCGACCCTAAAGCAAAAACTGCGGTATTTTTTGTCAAGAATTTTAATGGGATAGGAGCACAAACCGTTTCAACTGTCATGCATTCTTTCAGGGGAGTATTTAAAAATGTTCTTTTCGTTCAGTTTGGACTGATCAATTCCAGCAATCTTTCTCACATGCAGGACGTTAAAATAAAAATTAAACGCGAAGTAAATCAATATGTCGATCTAATGAAAAGAAATGGCTACCATTCGGAAGGTTTTTGCCTGACGGGAACCGACACGGTCGATGAAACAAGCGGTTTTGTTTCAACAATATTAAAGTCTTTCCCGAATGCGGTCTTTTTTGGCGGGCAAGTTGTTTTTCCTCGGGAGACCGCTTTTTCAAGGTTGATGCATAATTACACCCTCTTTGCGATCCAACGGAGATTATTTTCCAAGGGGATATCATTCTTCGTAGTTCCCGTGCAGCTTTAGCTATTTGATAAAGTAATAGCGCATAAAAGAGTCCCAATTTTCTAAAAATACCGGCAGGGAATTTCGTATGCTTGAAGAAGATTGCGGATCTTTTAGCAGGCTTACTGCTTCCCCTACCGAAAGAGAAAAAACACTCTTGGCTTCTCCATCACTAAAACGGATATCCCTAACAGCTTCCGGTAAAATCATTCCTCCATAGATCCAGGTCAATTCACGATTAAAAGATGGCCCTAGGGGCTTATTCACAAGAACTAAATGGGGATCCCCTAATCGAAACAATCGACCATTCACTAAATGATGGTCATCCAGTCCGATCTCCTGCTTCATTTCTTCAAATGCCGCTGCCATCAACCCCATCCCTGCCGGAACATGCCCTCCTGCAGAAAGATCAATTGAATCGGCCGAATCAGGCTTATCAGCGCTGCGCCGCTGGAATATCAATTGGTTTTCTGTTGTTTGCAGTACAACTCTTACTATCTTGTGGCAAAGGCCCATTAAATGGACGAACCAGCGCGGAGCAGCCAATCCCGTTGCATCCCCCCGCCGATCAACAATATCGAGAATTTCCGTAAAACGACATGGCTGAAGCTCTCGCGTAAGCATATGAATATCATTTTGAAGTTGTTTGGGAGATGGGAGTTTTTTTCCGTTGCGATAGGCTTTCCTTCGATGTTCAATTAATAGAAGCGCCGATTGATTTATTCCCTTGCCAAAGACTTGCATAGCATTCTATCCACACGAAAGACAAATAATTTCACCTCCCACCCAAAACCACCTATACGCATCTATTGACGATTGCTTTACGATTGGATATAATTATCAAAGATGTATAAGCCTATTTATAAAATAACGCCCTATCTTTTAAACCTTGTCGATGAAGCCGGACAGCTTCGCAATTGGGTAGAAAATGCTTCGCTGCAAGTAGCATGGCTTCCAATTTTACAGCGGGAAGCCCGGACCAAAACGACGCATTCTTCAACCGCCATTGAGGGGAACCCATTAAGCCTTCGACAGGTTGAAGCCGTCGCGCGCGGCGAAAAGATCGGCACTCCCCAGGCTTATGAACAGGAGATCACAAATTATTTAAAAGCGGTGAGTTGGCTTGAAAAAAATGCCAGTTCAACTATTTCAGAAGAAGCCCTTCTCTCTTTGCATAAACTTTTAACTGAAAATATCTTAACGGAAAGCCGCTCCGGTAAATATAAAGAGAAGCAAAACTTTGTTTTGAATGAAAAAGGAATTAAGATCTACATCCCCCCTTCCCCAAAAATGACCCCCACCCTGACCAGGGAATTAATTGAATGGATAAATTCGGACGAGATAAAATCCCTTCATCCGATCATTGTTTGCGCCATTTCCCATCATCGCTTGGTTTCGATCCACCCTTTCACCGACGGCAACGGCCGTATCGCCCGCTCTCTCGAAACCTGGATCCTTTATCAAAGAGGTTTTGACAACAATCATATTTTCAGCCTGGACGATTTTTTTGCCAAAGACCGGAAGCGCTATTACGACAAGATCGAACAAGCTCGGGAATTAGATGATAATTTAACTTATTGGATCGAATACGTCGCGGAAGGGATCGTTAAGACTTTAAAAGATGTTAAAAGCCGGATCGAAAGCCTGCAGGTTTCAACTAAAAGCAAAATCCTTCTTTCCCCCAGACAGGAAGAACTGATCAGAATATTAAGGGATTTTCCGGTTATCAACGTTGCGATCATTCAACAGGAGTTAAAAGTTACACGCGCCCGGGTCAATCAAATTATTTCTCCTCTAATTGCCAGCGGATTGGTAGCCAAGGAAGGTAATGCGAAGGCAACGAGATACCGTTTGAATCATTAATTTTTTAGCGCTTCCGAAGAAACCTTATACGCGCAGAATTCTCCACACATAGAACAAGTATCCCCCGAGCTATGCCGCCGATCATGAATTTTTTTAGCTTTTTCCGGATCGATCGCCAATTGGATCTGTTTTCCCCAATTTAATTCTTTGCGGGCTTTTGACATCTCTCTGTCCCACTCTTTCGCTCCCTTTATTCCTTTAACAATATCAGCACAGTGGCCGGCAATACGCGAAGCAATGATCCCCTCTTTTACATCTTCAGCCGTCGGGAGGCCAAGGTGTTCCGTTGGCGTTACATAACACAAAAAGTCCGCCCCCGAAACAGCCGCTAGAGTTCCGCCGATCGCCGCGGTTATGTGGTCATAACCTGGGGCAACATCGGTTGGGAGCGGCCCAAGAACATAAAATGGCGCATTATGACAATATTCTTTTTCTATTTTAATCTGAGCTACTATTTGATCGTATGGAACATGCCCAGGCCCTTCAATAATAATTTGCACGCCGGCATCCCAAGCCCGTTTTGTAAGTTCCCCCAATATTTTTAATTCTTCGATCTGCGCCGGATCACCGGCATCAATAATTGAACCCGGCCGCATTCCATCGCCTAAAGAAAGGGTTACATCATATTTTGCCGCAATTTCCAGCAGGCGGTCATAATATTCGAAATAGGGATTCTCTTTCCCATTTTCAATTATCCATTTTACGAGCAAGGCTCCACCCCGGCTGACAACCCCCATCAAGCGCGGATTTTCCTTAAGTTTTTTTACCGAACGCATATTTATTCCGCAATGAATGGTCATAAAGTCTACGCCTTCTTGGGCTTGCTGCTCTACAACTTCAAACATACCTTCGGCGGTAAGTTTTTTTTCGACTGCGGCCTGATAAATGGGAACAGTTCCAAGAGGCAAGCTGCAAGTTGCAAGAATAGTTTGCCGGATCTTTTTTAAGTCGCCACCAGTCGAGAGATCCATCACTGCATCCGCTTTTGCATTGATACAGGCTTGAAGTTTTACGAGTTCGTCTTCGATCTTTGGAAAGTCAGCAGAGGTTCCGATGTTGGCATTAACTTTTGTCTTTAATCCCTTGCCGATCCCAGTTGGTTTACAATTATTATGGAGTGGATTAAAGGGGATAGATATCGTCCCTTGCGCAAGGCCGCGGCAGAGCTCTTCAGGCGTAAGACTTTCATCTTTTGCCACCTGGATCATCTGCGGAGTGATTATTCCCTCAAGGGATGATTGGCGCTGCGTTTTCACAGAATTATGATTGATATTCCAGATGCTCTTCCGGATGTTTGTGCTCGCGGATAAGCTTTAAGGCCGTATCAATCGCTTCCTGTGGAGTATTCACATAATGGACTTCCTGATCAAGCTTGCCGCTATGATGAATAAAGGTCCATGTTTTTAGTCCAACTACCGGAATTTTGTACCCCAGCGCAAAAGCAATTTCTGAAAGGGTCCCATGGCTCCCACCGACTGCAATTACCACTTGGCCGCTTTTTACCACCAGCTTGTTTCTCGCATACCCGATCCCGGTTATGATCGGAAAATCAATATAAGGATTAGCATCCTCTCTTTTGCTGCCGGGAAGAATCCCGATCGTGGTACCGCCGGCACTTTTTGCCCCTTTGCATGCGTGTTCCATCACGCCCTTAAGTGCGCCGCAAACCAAGACCGCGCCGGCTTTTGCGATCAAGCGCCCTACTTCTTCGGCAAGCTTTGCGACTTCTTCCGATGCCTGACTTTCTCCGATCACTGCAATAAATTTTTTATCTTTATAATTATTTTCCATGTATTAATCCCCCTCTTTATTTGAAATTATAGCATAACTCTGATAAAATCTGTTTTATATGGCACAGACAATATCACAGAAAATCCTCGCAAAACACGCCGGTTTAAAGAGCGTTGAACCGGGACAGCTCATCGACTGCAAGGTCGATCTCGTCCTTGGGAACGATATTACCGCTCCGCCGGCCATAAAAGAATTCGAAAAATTCGAGATAAAAAAAGTATTCGATAAAAAGAAGATCTATCTGGTTCCCGACCATTTTACCCCGGCAAAAGATATTAAATCCGCCGAACAGGTAAAGATGATGCGGGATTTCGCTAAAAAATACGGGATCGTTAATTTTTTCGAGATCGGCTGCATGGGCGTTGAGCATGCCCTACTGCCCGAAATGGGCGCGATCAAGCCCGGAGAATTAATTATCGGAGCGGATTCGCATACTTGCACATACGGCGCGCTGGGTGCCTTTTCTACCGGTGTTGGATCGACCGACATGGCGGCCGGAATGGCGACCGGAAAAGTCTGGTTCAAAGTCCCGGAACAGTTAAAATTTATTTATCGCGGCAAACTGCAAAAATGGGTCGAGGCCAAAGACCTGATCCTTTATACCATCGGGCAAATTGGCGTCGATGGCGCTCGTTATATGTCGATGGAATTCACAGGCCCGGTTATCGATAAACTTTCTGTTGAAGGTCGATTAACTATGGCTAATATGGCGATCGAAGCCGGCGGCAAGAACGGTATTTTCGCTCCTGACAAAAAAGCATATGATTATTTAAAAAATAAAATCAAGTTACCTAGTTGGGAGAAGGGAGTTAGGAGTTGGGAGTTATTCAAATCAGATCCTGATGCTGAATATAAGCATATCTATGACTGGGATGTTTCTAAAATTGAGCCTCAAGTTTCTTTCCCGCATCTGCCAAGCAATACTAAACCGGTCAGTAAATGCCACAGCGTTAAAATTGACCAGTCAGTTATCGGCTCCTGCACTAATGGAAGGATCGAAGATCTAAGAATTGCGGCAAAAGTTTTGAAAGGTAAAAAACGCCATCAAAATGTTCGTTTAATTATTATTCCGGCAACGCAAGCGATCTATAAACAAGCCATGAACGAAGGATTATTTGATATTTTCCTGAAAGCCGAAGCAGCGGTTTCTACTCCGACCTGCGGCCCATGCCTTGGCGGACATATGGGAATTTTGGCGGAAGGTGAACGATCGATCGCTACGACGAACAGGAACTTTGTCGGACGAATGGGCCATCCTAAATCTGAAGTTTATCTATCGAATGTGGCGGTTGCGGCGGCATCTGCTGTAGCTGGTTATATCTGTAGTCCGGATGATCTTTAAGCCTGGCTTCCTTCCAACCATTTAATTATTTCCATTGCTGTTGACGCTGGATGGGTCATCATTCCATTATGGCAGGCGCCCGGAATAATGCTGGTAGTAACCCTTCCCCCGCCAATTCTTTGTAAATAATCCCCCATTCTTCGTGTTGTTCTCCCGCTGATCAAAACATCGCCCTGGTATCCAAGGTTAAGAACTCTCGTTCCTTCTTCCAGCATAATAAAAGGATCAAAACATAATCTTGATATTGGCCAATGTTGAACAAATCCAGGAATCGCTCCGCCAAGCATTTGCCAAATAGCAGTACAGGATTCTTCCTGCGATGTCAGCATCGCGGTTGCAAAAGCCCCTGGTTGAAGCATGTTATTATATAAATGCCCTTTAATATCGCCAAATGTCCAAGGAGAATTCGCTAATAATTCACCGCCATGGCTAATCGTTTCTATTAAAAATGCCCGTGTAATTTCTGTCGGAAAAGAGGCCGTCCCAACGCCGCTTAATAGAACCACCTTCCCAACTTGTTTAAGTATTTCACGATCTTCCCCGGTAGATGACAACGCCATCAACGTTAATAATGCCCCCATGCTATGGCCCAATGCTGCAACGGCTCTTCCTTCCGCAGAATAAATTTCTAAAGCAGACTTTATGGTTTCAATTACTCTGTCCCGATAATATTCTAGATCATAAGAATTGTATATTTCGGCACGAACAGTTTTTGTATCCCCAAAGTGGCCGGGAAGCGCAACAAGCAGAGATTCAACGCCCGATTCAGCCAATGTCGCAGCTAATTCATCAAAATGCGCGAAAGAAAGCCCCATCCCGTGGGCCATGACAAATACAGGCAATTCTGGGCGCGATTTATCCGGATCAGGTATATATCTGGCAGCAACTCCATGCGGAAGTTGTCCGGCGGCAAAACTTTTGTCAGCTAAATGCAAATTAACTTCAACGCGATACCTGAACGGCGTCTTTAATACATCCGAAGCTTTTCCGCTATAACGCGGATATATCCCCAAAAAACCAGCTTGCGATACAACTGCCATAAATTAAAGAACCTTTGCGACTTCTAATCTTCGGCCATCGAATGTTTCAGCATACTCTCCCGTGGTTTCAACATTAATTACCGCTCCGACTTGAAGAATATTTGACAACCTTACCTGCGGAATATTTGCTTTTGGTACAAACACCCTAAGACAGCCATGCGTCCTGCTTGGAGTCACAGGCTCAACAACAATGCCAAGTTGCGCTCCTTTCTTTGAAAGTACTTCCATTACTGTTCCAGAAAAAGTCCTCACCGCGATCTGGGGTTTCCTCTGTGCTCTCGAAATTTGACCAACTGTGCCAGTTCTTCCAACATTTACCATTTTTCGAATACCTCCTGCAAAATATGTTATTCATATTATTATCCACACATCATTTTAATAATTTCAGTATATTTTATTTTCATTTGTTGCTAAAATAGATATATGCAAGGCAAAGTCTGGAAATTTGGGAATAACATCGATACCGACCTGATCATTCCGGCCCGGTATTTAAATACTTCTGACCCGGCAGAGCTGGCAAAACACTGCATGGAAGATGCTGATCCGACCTGGGCAAAGAAGATGAGCAAGGGCGACTTTATCGTCGGCGGAGAGAACTTTGGCTGCGGCTCCTCCCGCGAACATGCGCCTATCGCCATAAAAGAAGTCGGAGTTTCAGCGGTCATTGCAAAGTCTTTCGCCAGGATCTTTTATCGCAATGCGATCAATATCGGCCTGCCGATCCTGGAATCATTTGATGCTGCCGAAGAAATAAAAAAAGGCGACGAAATTGAAGTCGATCTGTCATCTGGAGTAATTAAAGACATTACTACCGGTAAAACTTATAAAGCGCACCCTTTCCCCGAATTTATGCAAAAACTGATCGATGCCGGCGGCCTGATCGAACATATCAAGAAGAACCGCTAACTAAATATAAGAAAGAACTTTTTCCCCAGTCGCCTTTGTTCCCAGCAATTTTGTACTGTCATCTGCTTTGGTATAAAGATCGCCGGTCCGATAGCCTTCGGTAAGAAGTCGATTTACGGCTTTTTCAATTGCAACTGCGCCCTTTTCTACTCCAATATGCCGAAGCATCATTGCACCGGTTAAGATCCTTCCCAAAGGATTGGCTTTGTCCTGCCCCGCTATCGTCGGGGCCGTTCCTGCACCGCTTTCAAACATCGCCGCCCCCGTATCCGGATTTACCGCCGAAGAGCACATCATTCCCATGCTCCCTAAAGCCGAAGCGGCGCCATCGGATAAAATATCGCCATGCTCATTCCCGCACGCTATCACGCCATTTAATTTCGCCGGTGTAAAAAGAAGGGCCGCCGCTGAATCGACCAGCTGGCTGCTAAATTCAACATCCGGGAATTCTTTGCTGACTTCGATCGATATTTTTCTCCAATAATCATAGCGGGCCAAAACATTGGCCTTATCGATCGAGATCAAAGGAAGTTTTTGCTGCCTTGCATAAGCAAAGGCGGCGCGGAAATATTTAAGAAGAGAGCCTCTTTTATAATAAGCAATGTCGGAAACAAGCGCTTCATCGCCTAAAACATCTTTCTTTATCTTTACTCCGATCTTTTTCTGGATATTTTCAGGAATTTCTTTCATCAGATCGGCATTCCCAAAGTAGCTGTCTTCCAAAAGATAACGGATCCAATTCTGCCTGATCCCTTCTTCGGGAATAGTTTCCGGTTTAACATTGGCAAGGCTCGCCAGAGCTTTATAATAGATCATCGGACGAAAATTCAGCAAAAGCCCCATTTGCTTGCGAAGGGGAAGTAAAACACGCGCTTCTGGTTTCATTTCCGGTTTTTCTACGCCTATTGTTGAATCGTGCTCAAAATCCCCCACTCCACCAAAAAAAATGATCCCCAGTTCAATTGCTTTATCGAATGATTTTTTTGGGAGAGTATCGCCATACTCTGAATAAGCATTCCAACCCATTGGAGTTTTAATAAATTCAATTTCAATTCCATCTTTTTTTGCAGCAACTGAAGCGACTCGGCAAGCCGCGGCCATCATCTCTGGGCCAGATCCATCTCCATCAACTAAAGCAATTTGTTTGTGTGTCATTTGTAACTCCTTGTTGTTAGTGGATTTTAGCAAATTTAGTGAAATTTCGCAAAGAAAGTGACGATAAATTTGGGGATACTATCCCTAATTAATAGGTTATATATATGGCACCAATAGAAATAGTTAGGCCCATACACGAACGGATCGAACCCCTAGGAAGAGGTTTTGAAAAGAGAGCCCATGAGCATGCGCCGCTTCAGGGAAGAGAAAAACCTCCCAATCCCCGAGTAGAACCACTGCCCTGGACTGAAAGAGAAACCCAAAGAGTTGAAGCAGTTGGAAAAAGACTTGGCAGAGCACAATCACAATCCCCTGCGTTCAATGATACCGCAAGACATATCAATCAAAGACCTTCCTCTTTTGTCCATGCAGCAGGGCTTCCCGGAGCATTTGGATTCACTCCAACATCATTGGCTTTCTCGTATCTTCGCGGCATGCAAGCCATGAATATGCAAAGAGATCATGAGAAAGTTTCCGCACAGGAGCTCCTTTTCACTGCGCGTGTTGGCAGAGAAAATAGAGCCGGTAAGCTTTCAAGTTTTACGATCGCACTGTTTTCCAAGTTTTTCACTTTAGCATCTTCCTACGAAATGCGGCAAAAACTTGCGGAGATATTAAATGAGGATGGCGCATTCGCTTGTTTCAACCATGGCATCAAACAGGCGCAGACCATTTTAAAAAGAATTAATGAGGTTTTGGAAGCCGAAGATAAAATAAGAGAAACAACGGCGCTTTTCAGGATGGAAAATGTTGTTCGCTTAAAAAAAGAAACCGAAGCGGCAATGGAACTAGAAGCCGCCTAATATTTTTTTCGCATCTTTTGCCGCCCTAATTACCGCAAAACGCTGACAGCCGGACCTCACAACTTGATCATAGTTTTTAACATCGATCCCGCCAATTGCAACGACTGGAATATTAACTCTATTAATGACTTTCTTAAGCAGAGCAATTCCAACCGGCTTACGTCCCGGCTTGCTCGGCGTAACAAAGATCGGCCCAACACTAATATAATCAGCTCCCAGTTTCTCGGCCTTCAGCGCCTGTTCATAGCTATGCGTTGAGACACCGATAATTTTATCTTCCCCGATCTCTTTTCTCACTTTGTTTAATGGCATTACTTCTAGATCTTCCTGACCCAAATGGACCCCATCGGCATCAAGCGCATTCATTAATTCCCAATAGTCGTTTACGATAAATACCGCCTTATATTTTTTTGCCATAGCATGGATCTTTTTAGCGATATGAAAATATTCTTTTTCGCTGACATGCTTGTCCCTGAACTGAACTATTTTAACGCCATCAGACAACGCTTTATGCGCGGTTTTCAAATGATCCGTCGCCGGATCGGTCACAACGTATAATGTAAAATCCATTTTTTCATGCTTTATAATTTTCGGAGTTAGCTGTTTTTCTAATTCATAAAGCTTAAAGCGGATCCCTTTTATTTTAATGCCAATTTTTGGGTTAATTAATTTAGAGAACTCTTCAAGGCAGCGGATGGCTTCTTCAGCACGTTTAATATTGGAAACAAAGATCTCGCTAAAATTATTTCTTTTGCTTTCTTCTTTCGTGTAAAGACCATTTCCAACATCCTTCAAGGCTTCGCGGTTAATTAATAATTGCTTCTTTGGAATATCGCTTAATGCATTCTTTAAAGCGTTTCGCAGAAGTTTTATCTCGCTAGTCGATTTTATATCTTCCAGGAAGAAGCGCGCAACCTCTTCGATCACCCTTAGCCCTTCCATAGCCCGGTTTACGTTCGCGTCAATAATTCGTAATATCTGCGCTTCTTTGGCCATTAAAAAGTACTTTTTACCCACTGATAGGGATCAACGCGTAAATTATGCACAGACATCCCCCAATGCAGATGCGGGCCGGAAGATATTCCGGAATTCCCCGATCTGGCAATAACGTCACCCTTTGCGACCTCTTCCCCTGGCTCTTTCAAAAACTTTGAAAGATGAAAATATAATGTATGGATCCCCTGTCCATGATCAATGATCATTGTTCCGCCAAAGGCGATCAAGTTTTTAGCAAAGACCACCCGACCATCATTCGGAGCCTTGATCGGGGTACCAAAAGAAACGGCAATATCAAGGCCGCGATGCTGACTGCGTTTTTTTCCATTTACAATTTCATTTATCCCAAAAAGCATAGAAAAAGGCCCTTCTTTCGACGGAAGAATAAATTTTCCCTGCCAAGCCTGGGTCGGATCTTCTTTCAACAGATAGGGCTCGATCATTGCCCATTCTTCACCGACAATATCGCGGCTGTTCATTATTTTTTTCTTGGCCGGTTTTAACCAGAAAGAAGTTGTCGGAAAAGCATATCCAAGAATAGCGATATTTCGCTGGAGCTCTTCTTTCTCCCCGTCCAATTTCGTCCCTTCAACTTTTAGAATAAAATCTCCGCCGGCCAGTTCGCAGGGGACACCGATTATTCCTTTTAAAACAGATCCGCTATTGTAAAAAGTGAAGTTTTGATCCAGGAAATTCCCCTTAGCGCTAACAAGCCCCTCGCCTGATATAATAATAGTAAGGCAGCTTCCTGATTTTATCTTTTGCGGGACAATCGATAGGTTCAACTCGGCAAAAGCCATGGTATTCAGGAGAAGCATAAGAATTAAAACTTTATATATATTCATGCGTTGATTGTAACACAAAGCTTATTAAACTTGAACAATGCCCCCTTGACAGTCATTTCGCTTTCATTATATAATATACAACGCGCTTGATAACAAAAGAAACATCTGAATATTTTTGATCAAGTAACGTCAATTGCACTTTAAATTTATTTAAACGCACTGATGTGCGTTTTTTTGTTGCCCGTAGAAAGCTTTACACGGGATGATAACTTAGCTCTTTGAAAATTAAAAAGGTATATAAAGTAAGGCGAGAAAAAATTCTCGCAACGAGAAAATGATTAAGTTACTACGGCGCGTAGTGGATACCTTGGCACTGCAAGTCGATGAAGGACGTGATTGGCTGCGATAAGCCTCGGGGAGCTGTCAAAATAGCTGTGATCCGGGGATTTCCGAATGGGGAAACCTAGCCTGGTTAAAACCAGGTTATCTCCGACGTAAGTCGGAGGAGGCAACCCGCTGAACTGAAACATCTTAGTAAGCGGAGGAAGAGAAAGTAATAACGATTTCGGTAGTAGTGGCGAGCGAAACCGAAAGAGCCTAAACC
>JBAYJF010000004.1:0-33464 GCA_041665245.1 Candidatus Margulisiibacteriota bacterium
ACGATCGTGGCAAAATTATCATCGGTTAAGATCATGTCGGCTGATTCACGGGCGACATCTGTCCCCGAAAGGCCCATCGCTACTCCGATATCGGATTCTTTCAATGCCGGCGCATCGTTTACCCCATCGCCGGTCATGGCGACTATTTCTCCGTTCTCTTTCAGCGCTTCAACGATCCTAATTTTATGCTCCGGAGAAACGCGGGCAAAAACATTGACCGTTTTTACTTTTTCCTTTAGATCGAGAAAACTCATTTGTTCAAGCTCTTCTCCGGTAATTACTATGCCGTCCTCTTCCGCGATCCCTAGTTCCCGAGCAATTGCCAGCGCGGTTAATTTATGGTCGCCGGTGATCATGATCGGACGAATGTGCGCTGTTTTACATAGTTGCACAGCTTCGAAGGCCTCTGGCCTGGGTGGGTCGGTCATGGCAATGAATCCCAGAAAAACTAGATCTTTCTCTTCCAATATTGCAGGGTGATGATTGAATTTGCGATACGCGATCCCAAGCGTTCTTTGTCCGGCAGAGGTAAGTTCCATATTTTTATTCAGCACTTTCTCTTTTTCGCTGTGGGAAAGAGTGGTTTTGTCCAATATTATTTCCAGCGCCCCTTTTGAAAAAGTATAGAACTCGTCTTGGCTTTTCCTATGCAAGGTTGTCATCATCTTTCGGTCGGAGTCAAAAGGGAGTTCAGCTAAGCGGGGATAGGCATTTTCCATATCGGTTTTAATCATCCCTTCTTCCTGCGCCTGGATCACTAGGGCTTTTTCGGTCGGGTCTCCGATGGTCGTTGTTGCATCATTACAGAGAGAAGCCGCCGTTAACAGGAAGTGTCTTTCATCCACAAGCAGTGGAATGATGCTTGTTACCGTCATCTGGTTTTGGGTGAGGGTGCCGGTTTTATCCGAGCAAATAACGGTAACGCTTCCCAGCCCTTCTACAGCCGGAAGTTTTCGAATGATCGCCTTTTTCTTTGCCATTCGGCGGGCGCCAAGCGCAAGGGATATCGTTATAACCGCGGGAAGGCCTTCCGGAATTGCCGCAACGGCCAGCGATATGGAGGTTAAAAACATATCAATTGTTTTTTCCCCCCGCAGGAGGCCGACAAAAAATATAAAAACGCAGATGGCAAGCGAAGTTCCGGCGAGCCATTTTCCGATCTCGTGAAAGCGTTTTTGGATCGGGATCTCTTTTTCTTCAACGCTTTCGATCAGTTCAGCGATCTTTCCAACTTGGGTAGCCATTCCTGTTTCAACCACGATCCCTTTGGCCCGTCCGTAAGTTGCGACGGTTCCTGAAAAGGCCATGTTAGATCGGTCGGCAACCGGCAGGTTATCTTTTTGAAGGGGAGCAGAGGTTTTTTCTACCGGGACCGATTCGCCGGTTAGAGCCGATTCGTTAACTTTAAAATTTGGCGCGCTGATCAACCTTATATCTGCGGGAATATATGAACCAGCTTCAAGGAGAATGATATCGCCGGGGATAAGATCATGCGATTCGACTTTAATTATTTCTCCGTCGCGCAGAACGGAAGCTTTAGGGGTGGTCATTTTTTTAAGAGCTGAAATTGCTTTTTCTGCCCGGTATTGCTGGGTAGTTCCGAGCATTGCATTCAGAAAGACGATGACCAGTATCATTATAGAATCTTTAACTTCTCCAACCAGACCGGAGATCAGGGCGGCAGCGATCAGAACAATGATCATCAAATCTTTAAATTGGCTGAAAAAAATTACCCAGAGTGGGGTAGTGTTCTTGCCTTGAAGCTGGTTGATGCCATGCTTTAGGAGGCGACTTTTGGCTTCAGAACTGCTTAAGCCTTTATGAATGTTGATTTCAAGTTGTAGAGCGGTCTCTTCAAAGGTCAGCTGGTACCACGGTTTTATCATAGGGGAATTTTAGCATGGGCGGTTGTTTATTATCTATACTGAATGCTATAATTTAATATATTGAAAGGAGCATATCATGAAAGTATTAGCCGCTGATAAGATCGCTGACGAAGGGATTAAACTGTTTAATAACGCTGGGATCGAAGTCGATTCGAAGACAGGACTCTCGGAAGACGAACTGGTCAAAATTATTCCCGAGTATGACGCCCTCATGGTCCGCTCCGAAACCAGAGCCACCCCGAAAATTATCGAAGCCGGGAAAAAACTGAAAATTATTGGCCGCGCTGGCGTCGGCGTAGACAACATCGACCTTCCGACCGCCACTAAAAACGGCGTGATCGTCGTTAATTCTCCCGAAGGAAATACGGTTGCCGCCGCTGAACATAGCTTTGCAATGCTCCTTTCTATGGCCCGCTCCATTCCCCAGGCTCACTCAAAACTCAAAAAAGGGGAATGGGATAAAAAATCTTTCAAAGGGATCGAAGTTCTTAATAAAACTTTAGGCGTTGTCGGGCTGGGTAAGATCGGCCGACGAGTTGCTTCTTACGCGATCGGAATGGGGATGAATGTTTTAGGTTATGATCCTTTTGTAACCGAAGAATATGCCAAGACCTTGGGCGTTAAACTGGCAAGTATTGATTCCATCTTCAAAAATGCCGATTTTATAACTTTTCATATTCCAAAAACAAAAGAGACCATGAATATGGTCAATGCCGAGACGATCGCAAAAATGAAAAAAGGGGTCCGATTGATCAATGTTGCTCGAGGCGGAATTATCAATGAAAAAGATCTCTATGATGCATTAAAGAGCAAACATGTCGCAGCTGCAGCGATCGACGTCTTTGAAAAAGAACCGTGTACCGACAGCCTGTTATTTGAACTGGATAATATAGTAGTAACCCCGCATTTAGGCGCCTCAACAGTAGAAGCTCAAGTAAATGTTTCGGTTGATGTTGCGGAACAGATCATTGAAGTCCTAAAAGGCGGAGCGGCCCGTTCTGCAGTCAATATCCCATCTATGAAGCCGGAATTGCTCTCTCCTGTTAGACCGTATATGAGCGTGGCGGAAAAAATGGGGAGCCTGGCCGCGCAGATCGTTAAAGGAGCTGTAACTAAAGTTGAAGTTATATTTTCCGGCGAAGTGGCGGAATTAAACGTCTCTCCGCTTACGACCGTTATTTTAAAAGGGCTGCTTACGCCGATCATGGATGTAAAAATTAATTTTGTTAATGCCCCGCTGGTTGCAAAAGAGCGGGGGATCGAAGTGATTGAGAGCAAGAGCAAAGAGAGCAAGGATTTTGCCAGCCTGATCGCCCTAAAAATAAAGACCGAAAAAGAGACGCGCGAAGTCGGCGGGACCGTTTTTGCCGGGGGGATCGATCGCCTGGTCTATATTGACGGTTTTCGGGTCGACGCTGTGCCTGAAGGCTATATGCTGATTCTATCCAATATCGATAAACCCGGTATGATCGGTAAGATCGGGACTTTCCTTGGACAGCATAATATCAATATTGCCGCGATGGATGTTGGCAGGATCAAGGTCAATGAAAAAGCGGTCATGGTCCTAAATATTGATAATGCTATCTCGGATAGTGTTTTGCAAGAGATAAGTAAGATCGAAGGGATCTCCGGGGCAACATTGGTAAAAATATAAAATGTTCTGGTGGCCGTTTTTCAAGAAAAAAAGGGTCGGGGTTGTTCTTGGCGGAGGTATTGCCCGCGGGATCGCGCATGTTGGCGTATTAAAGGTCCTTCACGAAAATAAAATTCCCATAGATTATATTGTTGGCACTTCTTCAGGTTCCCTGGTCGCTGCCGCTTATGCCTCCGGTGTCGATATTGAACTCCTTGAACAAATTGCTCTGCGGATCCATTGGGGCGAATTGATCAAATTGACCTTTTTTAAACCGGGCTTTATTTCGGGGGATGCCGTTGCGAATTTATATAATAAATATGTCGGCGAAAAGGATTTTTCCGATCTAAAGATACCGTTTACCGCGGTTGCTACCGATTTTTCTACCGGCGCTCTGGTTAAAATAACCAAAGGGAGCGTTGGAAAAGCGGTTGCCGCAAGCGCATGTTTCCCGGGATTTTTTTCTCCCGAAAAAATTAGTGGGAAGCTTTTGGTTGACGGAGGGATCGCTTCAAATGTTCCTGTATCGGTGGCGCGCCAAATGGGAGCCGAATTTGTGATCGCCTCCGATGTTGTTCCCGCCAAATACGTTATGGCTAGTCCCAAAGACCCTCTGCAGGCGCTTGGCCGGGCGCTGGACCTGATGCTGCGCAATGGAAGTATTGAAGAGGCTAGAACTGCGGATGCATTAATTGAATTTGAGATGGGGGATGAGGATATTTGGCATCTGGATTTTCATAAAGCCAAGAAATTAATTTCCGCCGGTGAAATCTCTGCTCACAGAATGATCAATAAGATCAAGAAATCCCTAAAACTTTAATTTTTGAGGTCAACGTTGACCGCGGGATCCCCAGCGCGATCGCCGCCTCTGAACGATTGTTATTATTATCCTGAAGCGCTTTTAGGATCAATCCCTTTTCCAAATTATTGACCGCGTCGTTTAAATTTTCAATGCTATCAGCGGGTTTAGTAGATTCGTTTGGCGCCTTTGTTGCTCCAAGCGGAAAAAGTAATTCTTCGGTATCGATCATTGCATTATCGGATAAAACGATCGCTCTTTCGATAACATTTTGAAGCTCTCTAACGTTTCCCGGCCAATGATAATCTAGCAAGCTTTTCTGGGCAGCAGGCGTTGTCCCTTTAACCTTCTTGTTCAGTTCACGGTTGAATTTTTGAATAAAGGTTTGGAGGAGTAGGGGGATGTCGGATTTTCGCTCCCGCAGGGGCGGGATGTTGATCGGGAAAACATTCAGCCGGTAGAAGAGATCTTCCCGGAAAGAGCCTTTTTCGATCGATTCTTTGAAATTTATATTGGTCGCGGAAATTATACGGACGTCAACCTCGATCCCCTTTTGTCCGCCCAGCCTTTCTACGACATTATCTTCCAATACTCTTAAAAGCTTTGATTGCATCGCAGCCGGCATGCAGCCGATCTCATCGAGAAAGAGCGTTCCGCCGTCTGCCAGCTCGAATTTTCCGATCCGCCTCTCCAGTGCGCCGGTAAAAGCCCCTCTTTCGTAGCCAAAGAGTTCGGATTCCATAAGATTTTCAGGAATGGCCGCGCAATTTACGACGACGAACGGCTTATCTTTCCTTTTTCCCATCTTGTGGATCGCTCTGGCGACAAGTTCTTTTCCGGTTCCGGATTCGCCGCTGATGAGGACAGTGCTGTCCCCCGGAGCGACTTTTTCAATTGTTTGGAAGAGTTTTTTCATCTCGGGGGATTGGCCGATAATTTCACAGAAAGAAAATGCTTCTTTTAAGTTTTCTTTTAAGGCGACATTTTCTTTTTGGATCGCTCTTTTCTCCAAAGCTTTTTCAATTATTAGTTGGAGCTCTTTTACATCAAAGGGTTTTGTAATGTAATCATACGCCCCGAGCTTCATAGCTTCAACGGCGGAGGAGAGGTCTTTTGAGGCGGTGACGATAATAACGTCAAAATCCGGCTCTTCTTTGCTTATTTCGGAAAGAAAGGTTAATCCGTCCATCTTGGGCATTTTCAGGTCCAGGAGAACAAGCGAAACCGGGGTTTCTTTCAGCTTTTGGAGCGCTTCTTCGCCGCTTGAGGCCGTTAGAAGCGAGTAACTTTTTGAAAGGACGCTTTTATATGTTTCGAGCATGTCCGCTTCGTCATCGACAGCTAAAATGACCGGTTTTTTCATTTTTCCCTCCGTTAGTAATTAATATGTGAAATAGCAATCTTATTGCCTGCTCATAAATTATAGCAAAATTGCACTAAATGGCGAAATTTCGTCAGGGCGTACGTGGGGCTTCTGTGGTAAAATTAAACCACAAATGGATTTTAACTCGATAGCAACTTTATTGACTGCGATTGTTTCGGCTCTCCTGGGGATCTTTGTTTTCTTTGCGGGAAAAAGGAATACCTCCAGCATTACACTAACTCTGCTTGCTTTTGCGATGGCCGGCTGGTGTTTTGGCCAGTTTATGGGGGCGGTATTGTTCGATAAAGAGATGGTCCTGCTCTGGACCAGGATCAATATTGTTTTTGCGATCCTTATTTCTCCCTTATTTTTTCATTTTGTTCTGGTTTTTACTGATCGAGCAGATAAAAATAAGTGGTTACTGGCCGGAATATATTTTTTGGCAATAATTTTGATCGGTTTTGATTTTACCCGCTATTTTGTGGCCGATGTTGCCCCCTTGCCGCAGCTTAAATATTATCCGGTAGCCGGTAAAATATATCCATTCTTTTGGATCTATTTGGGTGGGGTCTTTCTTGCCGGCGTTGGATATTTGATGGAATATGTCAGAAGAGTAGAAAAACAAAAGGAAAACCAGGCCAAATATGTTTTAGCTGCCTCGCTGATCGGATTTTTAGGCGGAATGACCGCTTTTTTTCCGGTCTTCCATATAAATTTGCCGATCATGAGCCATTATTTTATGCCGATCTGCCTGGCGATGATCATTTTGGCGATCGTAAAGCATAAATTGCTTGATATTGACGTAATTATTTTTCAAGGATTGGTCTATTCCGCTTTGACAATAATATTTACCGGTTTTTATGTACTGGCGATCCTTTTAATGAGCAGGATCTTTCAGAATATTACCGGCTATAATAATTTATTTTTAATGGCTTTAGCCGTTTTTGTCTCTGTTCTGATCTTTCAGCCGATGCGCGAAATAATTCAACGGTGGATCGATACCCTGTTTTTTCGCGGAAAGTATTATTATCAGAAAAAAATGGGGGAGCTCTCTTCAGAAAACCTTAAATTATACAGCAGGTTGCTTGAGGCGGAGAAGTTTTCTGCCCTGGGAACCCTTGCGGCCGGAATGGCGCATGAGATCAAAAACCCGCTGGCTTCAATTAAAGGGATGACCCAGGTCCTCCCAGAAAACATTGACGAGCCGGGGTTCTTGGATAAGTATTCTGAAATAGTCTGCCGCCAGCTCGACCGGATCAATAAGATCGTTGAAGACCTGCTCGTTTTTGGCCAACCAAGAAAAATCGAGGTCGAGGATACGGACCTTATAAAAATATTGGATGAGGTTCTGCGGCTTATTGAAAGCCAATGCGCCAAGTCGAATATTGTTGTTATAAAAGAGTATCAAAATGTTCCGAAGATCAAGGCGGACTCTGAAAAGCTTACGCAGGCTTTTCTGAACGTGCTGTTGAATGCTGTTCAGGCGATGGAGAGGGGCGGCGTGATCAAGTTGGGAGTTAGGAGTGAGGACCTGCCTGCCGGCAGGCAGGGTCTGGGAGATGGGATCCAAATTGAAATAACAGATACTGGAACGGGAATTGCTAAAGAGAATATCTCAAAATTATTCGATCCGTTCTATACGACGAAGGAAAAGGGGACGGGGATGGGGCTTGCGGTTACATATAGTATCATTAAGGAACACGAGGGAGAGATCACTATATTGAGCGAAACCGGGAAAGGGAGTACATTTAAGATATGCCTGCCTATAAGACCAAAGCACTCTGTATAAAAAACAAGCCTTTCAGCGAGTCGGATAAGCTGGTAACAATTTTTTCGCGCGAATATGGTAAGATAAAAGTCATCGCGAAGAGCGCGCGACGCATCCCTTCGCGGCTGGGGGGGAGAGTTGAGACTTTTTGTCTGAACGATTTCCTGCTGGCGAAGGGGAGATCGCTTGATATTGTTTCTCAATGCGAAGTGCTGGAAACGTTCCAGGCGATCAGGGAAGATGGCTCCAGTCTCATGTTGGCTTACTATTTATTGAAAATTATCGATGCGGGAACTTCGGAAGGACAGAAAAATGAGGAACTGTTTGACCTGATCATCAGGTACCTTTTTCGAATAAAAGTGAAGGATAATTTGAAAACAATGGCCGGTGAATTTGAAAAAGAATTTTTGCAGCTTGAAGGGATCTATCGCGTTGGAATAGACACGAAATACCTGGTAAGCGACCACCTGGGGGTGGACCTAAGAAAATGGTAGCCGAACATAGAATTGAAAGGCCGGTCGGGTTTTTAACCGTATTATCCAATATAGGGTTTTTGTTGTTATGGCTGGGACAATTAACTTCTCAACTCGCCGACCGCATCTTTGTTTATGTATTAATGATCCTGGTTTATCAGTTGACCAAGTCTAACCTTGGCGTCTCTCTCCCACTGCTTGCTTTTGGCATCCCTTCGGTCCTTGTTGCTCCGTGGGCGGGGGTGCTTGCGGATAAATTTAACCGCAAATGGATCATGTTCATTACCGATATTATCAGAGGGCTGTTGGTCCTTTTGTTGATCCCGCTTATTTCTAAATCGGTGGCGCTTATTTTTGTGGTCACATTGCTGATCTACAGCGCGGCGCAATTCTTTGCCCCGGCCGAGACATCTTCGATCCCGGAGCTGGTCGACAGGAAAAATCTTATTATCGCAAATTCGCTATTTATGATCACTTGGATGGCTTCTTCTGTTGTCGGTTTTGGGCTTGGCGCTCCGCTGGTAAGCCTGCTGGCGGAAAAAGGGACCCTTATTGCCTCGGCGGTTTGTTATTTTATTTCTGCGGTATCCATCTTGCTTGTCCCCCTAAAGCCGCCAATTATCTCGCCGAATTTGAATAAAAAAAGCCATGTTTGGGGAGATCTTGGGGTCGGGTTTGAATTCATTCGCCGCAACCAAGTTGTTCGTTATTCTCTTATTAAATTATTTATCGCGTCAATGGCGATCGCGACTCTTTCTGTTCTGGCTATTTCATATGCCAATGATATCTTGAAGATCGGCGGAAAAAATTTCGGATATCTTATCATTGCGATCGGGATCGGCATGCTGATCGGAATGTGGAGTTTGGATAAATTAAACCGCTATTTCAAAAAAGGGACGATCGTTATTGGAAGCTTCCTTGTCTCCGGCCTGGCGCTTCTTTCCATGGCGGTCGTGAGCGATCTGTACGGTGCGCTGGTCCTTATTGTTATTCTTGGAGTGGGGAATATTTATATTACTTCTTCCATTCAGACGATCTTGCAGCATAAGATCCCCAGGCAGATCCGCGGCAGGGTCTTTGGCGTTCAAAATATGCTGATCAATTCCGCCTTTACCTTTCCGGTCGTTATTTTCGGGATGCTTGCCGATCTTTTTAGCTTGGTTTTTGCGATCCAGCTTTTGGGCGGGATCGTATTGCTGATGGGTGTTGCGGGAATATTCCTGCCGAAATTTAAAACAGTTTAATGAAAACTTGTGTTTATTACGCTACTTACGAATGCAATGATACCTGCGAGTTTTGCGGAATGTGGCAGAGGAGCGAAAAAGGGGCAGAAGCTCCGGTCGAGGTTATCCGAGAGAAGTTAAAAGAGTTGAAACGTCGAGAAGTTAATAAGTTAGTTGTTACCGGCGGCGAACCCCTGCTAAATGATGCTCTTCCCGAGATCCTTAGGATCGCAAAAGGATTTAACTTCGAGATCGATCTCTACACCAACGGAATTTTGTATGCCGAAAGATCGGCCGCGATAGAAAAATTAACCGACAAACTCTTTTTTTCCCTGGATTATCCAATACTGTCAGAACATGATCGGAGCCGGGGAGTTGATTGTTTTGATCTTGTGGTGGAAGGGATAGAAATTGCCAGGGATAAAAAAGAGAATGCGGTGATTAGTTTTACGATAACGCGCGACAGCATCCGTTTTCTCCCCGAAATGGTCGAGCTGTCGGAAAAATTAAAAGTCCCTCTTCACATAAATCCGGTGTATGATTTTTTTGGTACGCAAGGCTTTGACAAACGCAGTATTCAGAGCATTAAATATTATTCCAAAAGGAAAAATGTTTTTTCCGATCTGGCCATGCTTGCTTTTGTGGAGAATGGAGGGAATAAAGCGATCTTGCCACGCTGCAGGGCAGGGGAGACGACGATCACTCTTCTACCTGACGGACGTATTACCAGGCCTTGTTATTTTAACCAGGATGGAAAACAAGGGAAAGAAGATATCTGTTCTTCTTGCATGCGCTCGGAGTATATGTTACCATCCTTTTCGGTCGGGCTGGATAAATATTTCTGGCTAAATTTGTATTCGGAATGGGTGAATAAGAGGAAAAAGGAGGAAGTTAAATGAAGATAGTAATGCTGGTCCCGTATTTTTATCCGCATACCGGGGGGACTGAAAAATATGTCCGCGATCTTTCCACTGCCCTTATTCAGGAAGGCCACGAAGTAACGGTAATTTCAAATAACCTGCCGAAAGAAAAAAATGCCCCGGCGCATGAGACTTTGCCGGAAGGGATAAAAGTTATCCGCCTTGATGCGGTCGATATGTTCAATTATCTTCCCGTGAGCACGCAATTTAATTTAAAAATGCTGGAAGGCTTCGATATTGTCCATGTGCATGTACCGGCTTTCAGTTTCTTGCGCTCGGTTGCCGGCAAGATCCCCCAGCCGCTGGTCGTAACCTACCATTGCGACGTGACCATCTCTGAAAAATATTTTGGCATCCCTGTCCCAGGATGGGCCGTTCCCATGTTTGAAGGGGCTTCGAACGCTTTTGCCAAATCACTTTTGCCAAAAGCCGATGTCGTATATAACACCACAAATACCTATGCGGAAACTTCGCCGGTGATGAAAAATATTCCCCACAAAGTATTTCCGATCGGGATATTTGCGGATAAAATTGACGAGATCCAGAAGAAATTAAATTTAACACCGGATAAAAAGAATCCCCGCCAGATCCTATTCTTGGGAAGGTTGGCCGGCAATAAGGGCTGCGATTATCTGGTAAAAGCAATGCCAAAGGTTTTAGAGAAATTCCCGGATACAAAGCTGGTCATCTGCGGAGATGGAGAGGAAAAAGCGCATATCCTGGATATAATTACCCAAACAAATATTGGGCACGCGATCACTTTCCTTGGGACTGCGACTTTTGATAAATTAGTTGAGCTCTATTACACATCTATTGCCTATATTTTCCCATCGATCAATCGCCTTGAAGCTTTCGGTATCGTCCAACTTGAAGCGATGGCCAACTATACCGCTGTCGTCTCCTCCGATATCCCGGGCCCCAATGCGGTCATGGAGGTTGGTAAATCGGGGTTGCTGGTGCCAAAACAAGATCCGGATGCTCTGGCTAAAGCCATTTGTGAGATCCTGGCTGACCCGGAAAAAGCAAAAGCGATGGGAAAACGCGGGAGAGAGCTGGTCGAAACCAAATATAGCTGGAGGACGATCGTTAAGCAGATAATTTCGGTTTACGATGAATTGCTAGCTAAAAAAAGAGGCTAAACTTGAGAATTCTTGTTACCGGCGGTGCGGGTTTTATCGGCTCGAATGTCGTCGATGCATATATTGCGGCCGGACATACGGTTGGCATTGTTGACGACCTATCGACCGGAAAGAGCGAGAATTTAAATCCCAAAGCCGATTTTTTTAAAATGGATATCCGCGATCCGGAGATTGCAAAAGTCCTCGAGAACTTTAAACCCGAAATTGTTAATCACATAGCCGCACAAATTGATGTTCGAAAATCGGTTACTGATCCTGTCCATAATGCCGCGATCAATGAGCTTGGAACCCTAAACCTCCTTGAAGCGGCTGTCAGGCATAATGTCCAAAAAGTTATCTTTTCCTCGACCGGCGGCGCTCTTTACGGAGAGATCGAGAAAAGATCCGGCGCCGGGGAAAATCATCCGATGGAACCGATCTCTCCCTATGCGATAACCAAACGATCGGTGGAAATGTACTTATATGCCTACAAAAAAAATCATGGTTTAAATTACACAGTTCTTCGCTATGGGAATGTTTACGGTCCGAGGCAGGATCCGTTGGGAGAGGCGGGGGTCATCGCGATTTTTTGCGGGAAGATGCTGAATGGAGAGACTCCTACGATCTATGGCGATGGCGGTCAATTGCGCGACTATGTTTATGTCGCGGATGTTGCCCAGGCGAATTTGCTGGCGCTGGATAAAGGCGCGGGTGAGATATTTAATGTTGGGACAGGGAAAGGCGTTTCGGTAAACCAGCTTTTTGATGTTTTAAAAGAGCTGTTAAAATTTGAAGGAAAGGCCGTCTATGCTCCTCCTCGTGCCGGTGAGCTGGTCCGCTCGGTACTTAGCAGCAGCAAGATCCGCAAAGAGTTCGGCTGGAAGCCAAAAGTGAATATTAAGAAAGGTCTCAAGTTAACCCTGAAGTGGTATAAACGCTAAGAGATCGGCAGCGTAAAGATGATCCTCGTACCTTTTCCCGGCCCATCCGATTCCGCCCAGATCTTCCCGCCATGCTGGTTAACAATTTCCCTTGAGATCGTCAGGCCCATCCCGATGCCGCCGGCGGAACGGGTGATCGAGCTGTCGACCTGAAAAAACTTTTCAAAAACTTTTTCCAGATATTCTGATGAAACCCCGATCCCATGATCGATGACCTCAATTTGCAGATCATTCCCTTTTGAGAACGCTTTTAAATTGATCTCTCCTTTTTCCGGGGAGAATTTTATGGAATTGCTGATAAGATTCGACATGAGTCTTTTCAGTTTTACGCTGTCGCCAATGATCGTTGGAAGATCGGGCTGGATATCCAGCTTGATCTGGATATTTTTTTCTTCGGATTGGATCTTCATTGCTTCCGAGATCTCTTCGATTATGATCTTGAGCGAAACAGGTTCTTTCTTTATAGGCAGGGGTTTTCCCATTTCAAACCTGGAAATATCCAGGATATTGTCGATCATGCTTTCCAAATGCTGGCTTTGCCGGTCGATCACTAGAAGAGCTTTATCTTGTTCATCGGTTGTAATGCCGAGTTTTTTTGATCTGATCAAAGCCAGGTAGCCTTTGATCGGGGTCAAAGGGGTCCTTAATTCATGCGAGATCAGAGAAAGGAATTCCGTTTTCATTCTATCAACGGTCTTTAACTTTTCCATATCTTCTTTCAGGTCCTTCATCATGTGCATAATGGCCTTGCGGCTGTCTTCGAGCGCCTTTGTCCGATCTGCTACGCTTGCTTCAAGGTGGCTATTTAAACCTTCCAATTCTTTTAATTTTTCGGCTACTTTGCCTTCCAAGCCGTTTTTTATGACCTCAAGCTCTTGGCTGCTTTTTTCAGCCGAATAACGGGCTTTTTCCGAATCGTGGAGCGCGGCTTCGAAATCTTTAGAGTTGTCGCGAACGATCCGGTTAAAATAACCGCTGATCATGGCGCTGGATAGGTATAAGATCAACATGCCGGCTTCATAATCATAAATAAAACTGGAGGTATCGGTCGTTGTTAAATTAATGAACCCTTGATAATGAGGGATGATCCCAAAATATTCAAGATAAAACAGAACGCAGAGCGAAGCAAAAGACAGGGCGGCATAGATCAAGGCGGGCCTGACCCCGAAAATATAGCCGGCAAAGAAGATGATAAATACCGGAAAAAACCACCAGGTGCTGAAATAGCCACCATTTAGATATAGGCCGGCGAAAATTATCAGAAGATCGAACAGAAAAAACGTATGGACGAGGACCAGGCTGAATTGTCCGCGTCGGATGATATGCCGCAACAGGGTGTTGGCGATGGATGAAAGAAGAAGGGCGCAAAGAGCAAAAAACATGAACTCGGTCGAAATGAGCTTAAATGCATATTCCAATACGACGATGGCGGCGGAGATGCAGATCGTTATCCATTTGAGCGAAACATATTGCTTGAGGCTGGATTTTGAATAAATATAATTGGCGGTCTTATTATATGCGTCTTCCATAAGTTATTTATGCTGTTCTTTTAATTTTTCTATCTCTTGTTCAAGTTCGATCATTTTTAGCTCTCTGCCGACGGAGAAATCATGGAAATTCTCCAGTTCCTTTATTTTTTCCTTGAGGTTGTCGTTCAAGCCGGAAACTTCCTGGTTCTTGTTTTCCACTTCCTTTAGCGCATTCTCAAGAGAGAGCTTCGTGTGATTTAATTCGGTAACGTGCTCTGCCAGAGCAACTTTTCCTTTTGTAAGGTAGCCGGCGATGCTGGCGGAGAGAAAAACGGCAAAAATAACAAATAAGGGAAAACCGACCAAATAATAAAACAATAAGCCAAAATCCTGGTAAACATCTTTTCCTTTTTCGATGAAAATGACCGGACTTAATACCCCATAATAATCAAGCGCCAAGAAAGCCATGTAGACCATGATAATGAACAGGGCCATGAGTTCCGATAGATGGGTTTTTTCCGGAGCGATGATGCTAATAATTACAATATACAAAAGCACGAAAGGACTGAGGATCCCGCCTGTGGCATGCACAAGGAAGGTGATGATCATGACATCCGCCAGAAGCTGATAAAAGCTGAGGGTTATGATCCGGTCATTGCTTAATTTGCTCTCGTTCTTTTTAAAATAAAAGAAGCCGAGCGAATTATAAAACAGCGCGCAGAGGGTCATGAATATTCCCGAGCCTATTGCCGGAGTGTTGTTTTTGTAAGAAAAAAGAAAGATCAATCCAAGGACAAAAGCGATCGCAACGGCTACATAACGGATAGAAATTACCCAATAAACTTTTTCAAGTGTTTCGTCTTTTCCGGGTTCATCATATTTCATCGCAGGCAAATTGTAGCACAGGTATGTTATAATTTCAGCCGGAATGGGTAAAAAGAAAATTTTGTATTTCTTTTCGGATACGGGCGGCGGACACCGCTCGGCGGCGAATGCGATCATCAAAGCGGTTGACCATCTGTACCGAGGGAAAGTCAGTCAGGAAATGATCGATGTTTTTGCCGCTTGTTCCGGCTTTTTAAACGTGTTTGCCAAGTTGTATGCGCCGGTAATTAAATATTCGCCGCGATTGTGGGGGCAGCTCTATTACTGGCTGGATGACGAAAACAAGATCGAGCAGCTCGAGAAAATTTCCCACCCCTTTATTTTAAAAGAGCTGATCAAACTGATCGAAACAAAAAAACCCGATGCGATCGTCTCTGTTCATCCTATGGTGAACCATTTAACGGTGAAGGCGATCCGCGAAACGGGAAGAAAGATCCCATTTATTGTGGTGATCACAGACCCCGTTACGCTGCACCGCGCTTGGGTGAATCCGGAAGTTGATCTGGCCATTGTCGCGACCGAGGAAGCAAAAAAAGTGGCCGTGGAATACGGGATGCCGATCAAAAAAATTAAAGTTAAAGGGATGCCGATCGATCCGAAATTCTCTTTGAGAGGCAGCGAAGAGAAAAAAAAGAAGGGTTCGAAATTTACGGTCCTTCTTATGGGCGGGGGAGAAGGGGGCGGCGGAATGCACAAAATAATAAAAGAATTCCAGCTCCAAAAGTTTGACGGCGAATTGATCGTGATCGCCGGAAGAAATAAGGTCCTTGAAAATAAATTAAAGAGAGAAGCAAACGAATATGATTTTTCTTTAAGGGTCTATGGCTTTACCGACCAGGTTTATGAGTTGATGGGCGAATCGGATATTATTATTACCAAAGCCGGTCCCGGGACGATCGCCGAGGCCTTAGCGATGAATTTGCCGATCATTATTACTTCCTGGCTTCCCGGTCAGGAAGAAGGGAACGTCGATTTTGTTTTAAGGGAAAAAGTCGGGAAAGTCTGTAAGGATCCCCAGAAAATCGTCGAAACGGTCAAAGCGATCCAAAATCCTGTCCGATTAAAAGAGATGAAAAAAAACATTAAAAGGGTCAGCAAGCCAAAAGCTGCCCTGGAAATTGCCCGTGAAATATATAGCCGCTTTTAGCCTTGTTCTTGTATTAGCCGCCGCTTGTTTTGGAGACGATGTATTTATCGACCTTCCTGCCGGGCATTATGCTAGCCAGGCGGTCTATGACCTTGCGGATAGAAATGTAACGGCCGGCTTTCCCGACGGGACTTTCCGCGGCGAGGAATTTATTTCGCGCTACGAAATCGCCTCTTTTCTTTCAAAACTTGCCGCTTCGATCAATAAAGACAGGGGGAGGGATGAAAAGGTCTTAAAAGAATTTAATTCAGAACTTTCGACCGTCCGCTATGAAAGCGAAAAGAACAAGGAAGATCTTTTTTTTGCCGGGGATTTTTACGGCGTTTTTAAGAGGGGGAAAACCCCTCTGCTTTCCGGCAGCGAGGCAGGCTATCGCTTCCAGGGGGTATTTGCAAAAGTCCCGTACGAAAACATGTCGGTTAAGATCGGTTTGGATACGCTCGATAGTGGCCTTGGCGGGCCAAATAGGGATTTTGTCAGAGAGATGCTCTCGGTCGAAGGAAAGATCAAAGTCGGTGCCATGCAGATCATTGCTTTTGAGGGGCCTGGAGATATCACGCACAGGGATGCTGGCTTATTTCCAGATGAGGATGGCATTATCTATCGAAAATTTAAAAGGCGCCTGACCGCCACTGTTTCAGGGGATGAAAAAGAGCTTGCTGCATCTTATATTGTAAGATCGGCTGCGCCCACCGGCGTATTATCTACAACAGAAATTAACGCGGAAATCGCAATTAAACCGGCTTTCGGGAAAATATTTATTAGCCCGCGGCTGTTTAGTGATCAAACCGGAGCACGGACGTTCTTTTATGATCTTGCGCTGAATTATGCCCCCTTTGGGATCTCAATGCATACTTCGATAAACAGCGATAGCGAATTCCCGCATAATCTTTATGCTTCGATCGGATATAAACTTGGAGATAGTTTGGAGTTGTTTGCCAAAAAAATCGGGAGCAGATACCGCAATAAATTTTCTTATGCGATCTATGACATTTTTGACCGGGCGATCGCGGATGGCCAAACAAACCTTGGAATTAAACTAAAAAGCAGATTTAACGCGGAGTGGGGAGGAGAAATTCTTTCCTGCTATACGCTTTTGCCCGATCCGATCATAACTTCTAAAATTGGGATCGAAAAGTATTTTGCCGAAAATGTGAGTTTGGGGCTAAAATATACCAATTATCAGGCTGGTTTTACGGCAGAAAAATACGAGCTGGGACTTAACTGCATTCTTTGATATTGTCTTTGACAAAAGGCTTATTTTCTTCTATTATTATCCCGAATATTGTACAAGCCCCGACGAGCTCGGGGCAGGGAGAAAGTGTGGGAAAAGTTGTATCAATAATGCTTGGTTTGGCGCTGTTATTGGCAATGCCGTCAAACGCGGACTTAAAACTTACGGATGTGCCCAATGACCATTGGGCCGCGTCTTCCGTCTATGACTTGGTTAAGCTCGGCGTTACAAAGGGGTTTCCAGACGGAACATACCGCGGGAATAAAAATATCAACCGCTATGAGATCGCGGTCTTTCTCTCAAAGCTTGCCAAATCGCTGGGGGGAGAAAGTCTTCAGCCGGAATTAAAGCAGATCAAAGACCAAATAGTTGAACTTCAAAAAGCGCCTAAAAGCGATGTTAAAACGAGTGGCCAATTGTATTCAAGATGGATCTATGCAAATCCTTTTTCTTCTTCCGGTGCTTCGCGCGGTATAGTGTCTGATTATAGACTGATTGTGAGCACCTCGAAGGAAATAAGCGAAGGAGTAAATATTAAGGTCAACTTAGATACAATGGATTATGGGTTTTTAGCGACGGTTCTCCGGCGGCAGCTTTTTCGCCTAATCTTCTGGATATCGAATCAAATCTTGCTTTTTCGATGGCGAATAATCCGGTAAATTTAAAATTAACTTATGGTCCAGGGCCAAAGAGGCATCTGGCCGATCCGACCGGCTTAGTGCCCAGCGAGATCGGAGTAACCTATGTTCGTCCGAATACGGGGATCTTTGCTACGACCCAGTTTTATGGGCTTGATGTTGCAGGCGGATATTCTTCAAGGCTTGCTTCGGGAGAAGCGCTAAACGGTAAAATTAATACCAGCTTGCTGACCGGTTCGCTAAGTTATACTTTTAAGAGAGTATTTTTGCTGTCTAATTTGAAAGTTGATCTGTCGGGCGACTATATGTCCGCAGGAACTTTTTCAACCACGAATCGAAGCGTAAGGGCAAAATTATCTTTTGCTGCCCCGCTGGGTGAAAAAACTTCTGCAACGGCGGCGGTGGGAATGGCAACTTCTACAAGCAAAATGCTGGTTGAAGGCGGATTGGCATTGAACGATCCCTGGGAAACGGGAACGGTTTTTTCTGTTCATGCCGCGAAGGTCGGCTCCGAGTATATTGACCCGAATTTTGCGAACCAGCAATTTGATTTTGCCGGCTACGATAATTTTTCCCGGCCGCTTGAAAATGGGATCGTTAATTTAGAGAGCGAATTAGTGCAGTCGGTGAGTGATCAGACAAGGTTGGTAGGAAAAGGTTCGGTCAGGCTTAACAGTGATTATAAATATCAGGGAAATAAAGCAAAATTAACCGCGCAGGGAGGGATCTCCCACACCGTCGCTCCCAATGTGAATGTAGATGCTAACTACCGCTATTATCAGGATAAATCGACCGGCGACACTTCGGATATGGCATCGGTCGGATTGATCTACAAATTCTAACTTCCCGTTAAGCATGATAATCGGTAAAAAAATAATCCATTTACCCCTTGTTGATTCTACCAATGACGAAGCAAAAAGAGCGATCCTTTCCGGTGAAGGGGAAGGTGTCGTTGTGATCGCCGACGCGCAGGAAAAAGGGCGGGGGAAACCGGGACAGAGCTGGTATTCTCCAAAAGGGAATTTATACTTATCGGCCGTTATCAAACCGCATAAAAACCCGAAAGATCTTGCGCCGATAACGCTGCTGTCCGGCATTGCGGCCAGAAGCGCGATCATTGAGGGCGCGGAGCTTTATCCGATAATTAAATGGCCGAACGATATCCTTTTTGATGGGAAAAAGATCGGAGGTATCCTGGTTGAAAGGGTCTCTTCCGGGCATTTGATCCTTGGGATCGGGATAAATATCAATTCCCAAAAAGATGCATTCCCAAAAGAATTAGAGGGCTTTGCGACCTCGCTTAAAATTATTACCGGAAAAGATTTCTCAATTGATGCCATTATCAAGTTATTGATCGAGAAGCTGGATGCGGCTTACCTTGCTTATTTAAATAAAATTTGATAACATTTAAACATGATTTTACGCGGGATCCGAGGGGCAATAACGGTCCAAAAGAACGAAAAAAAAGAAATTGTAGAAGCTACAAAAGAGCTGCTTGAGAAAATAATTTCCGAAAACTCTATCGAGGTAGAAAATGTCGCGTCGGTTATCTTTACCGTGACCGAGGATCTTAATGCCGAATTCCCGGCGGTTGCCGCCAGAACGATCGGCTGGCTCGATACTCCGCTACTTTGTACCCGGGAGATAAATGTTCCGGGAAGCCTTCCGCGCTGTATTCGCGTCCTGCTGCATGTAAACACGGATAAAAAAGCTGCCGATATCAATCATATTTATTTAAAAGAAGCAAAAATCCTCAGGAGGTAATTCGTTCATGATCATTATAATGCGCCCGGATGCAACCGATGGGCAGATCAACCACGTTTCCGATAAATTAAAAAAATTGGGTTTTGGGATCCATCTTTCCAAAGGGGCGGAGCGGACGGTCATAGGCGCCATCGGAGATAAATCAAGTTTGCAGCTGGAAGCGATCCAGATGCTTCCCGGCGTATCTGAAATCGTCCCGATCCGGAAACCATATAAATTAGTCAGCCGCGAATTTAAAAAAGAGGATACGATCGTTAAAGTTGGTCCGATCGCCTTTGGCAGCAGCGCTCCGATCGGGGTCATTGCCGGGCCATGTTCGGTTGAAAGCCGGGAACAGATCATTGAAATCGCAAAAGAAGTTAAAAAAGCCGGAGCAGTGGCATTAAGAGGCGGGGCATTTAAACCGCGGACTTCTCCGTATAGTTTTCAGGGCTTAGGCGAAGAGGGCTTGAAATATATGGCGGAAGCCAGGGAAAAAACCGGACTGCCGATCGTGACCGAACTTCTTGACGCCCGCGATATTGAATTAGTTGTTAAGTATGCTGACCTGGTCCAGATCGGGGCTCGCAATATGCAGAACTTCAGCCTCCTTAAAGAGGTCGGAAAAATTAAGAAGCCGGTCCTTTTGAAGCGCGGCGCAGGGAACACCATCGAAGAACTGTTAATGTCGGCGGAATATATTCTTTCGGAAGGGAATCGAGATGTGATCCTTTGCGAAAGAGGAATTCGGACGATCGAAACTTATACCCGCAATACGCTGGATCTGGCGGCGGTCCCGGTGATCAAGAAATTAAGCCATTTACCGGTGGTCGTTGACCCAAGCCACGCAGCCGGAAGATGGGATCTGGTCGCTCCGATGTCACTAGCTGCGGTTGCCGCGGGAGCGGACGGCTTGATCATTGAGGTCCATAATCATCCGGACGAAGCTATGTCTGACGGCGCGCAATCATTAAAACCTGACACTTTCAAAGAATTAATGACCCAGCTTAGCGCAGTTGCTAAAGCAGTCGGTCGGAAATTATAGAAAGCAATTCGTCCAGGCCTTCTTTCTTGCTTGCCGAAACAAGAACTGCAGGTTTGTATTTTTTTAGAAGGGCATCGTCCGGCTTCTTGTCCAATAAATCAACCTTATTAAAGACCGTAATGATCGGCTTAAGTATTCCTCCCAGCTCTTCCAATACTCCATAAACCGAGTTTATTTGTGCTTCAAAATATGAGGATGACGCATCCACAACGTGCAGGAGCAGATCGGCCTGGGTCGCCTCTTCAAGGGTTGCGCGAAAAGCGGCAACCAGCTGATGGGGGAGCTTGTGGATAAATCCGACCGTGTCGGTTGCCAGGACCGTTTTTCCGGAAGGAAGATATAATCTTCGGGTCGTTGGATCAAGGGTCGCGAATAATTTGTTTTCCACCAAAACATCCGATCTTGTTAAGGCGTTCAGTAATGTGGATTTGCCGCTGTTGGTATAGCCGATGATCGCAATGAGAGGGATGCCGCTTTTTTGGCGCATTTCCCGACCGACCTTCCTTGCTTTGCGGATCTGTTCGATCTCTCTTTTGAGCTGGGAAACTTTTAATCTGATCTTTCTGCGGTCAACCTCGAGCTTGGTTTCTCCGGGCCCCCGGGTTCCGACTCCTCCGCCTAGCCGTGACATGGTCTTCCCCTGGCCGGTAAGGCGGGTTAAAAGATAGGTGTTTTGCGCCAGATCGACTTGCAATCTGCCTTCGCGGCTTTTTGCATGCTGGGCGAAGATATCCAGAATAATTTCGGTCCGATCAATAACTTTTGTTTCGAGAAATTCTTCCAGATTCCTTTGCTGCATCGGTTTTATGGCATGGTCCATAATAACGACATCCGCATTCGTCTGTGCAATAAGCGTTTTTATTTCTTCGATCTTACCGGTACCGATAAAATAGGCGGGATCCGGCCGGTCTCTTTTCTGAATAGCTTCTCCGACGATCTCAAGCCCGGCGGTGTAGGCTAAACTTTTGAGTTCAGACATGGAAAGATCCAGCGGCAGGCTGTCGCTGCCAAATTCAACGCCGATAAGGAGCGCTTTTTCAGGTATGTTCTGCATTTGGAGCATTATAACATGTAACTGACGGTAAAAATGCTTTGATAAGTTTCGGACTCCATCGGAGCGGGGAGTTGTGATATAATCAAATTCTGAAACATGGAAGATCTAAAAAATAAAAAAATATTAATTGTTGATGATGAGCCGGATGTTCTAGAATTATTGAAAAAACTATTTTCTTCCGAAGGCTTTTCGGTCATAACTGCCTCTGACGGCCAAAGCGCCCTTGAATTGGCGCGAAAAGAAAAACCGAGCCTTATAATCCTCGATATCATGCTGCCAAAAATGGATGGATATGTAGTTGCCCGCATGTTAAAATTCGATGAGAATTTTAGCCGGATCCCGATAATTATTTTGAGCGCCAAAATCCAGGAAAAAGATAAGCAGCTGGGGTTTGAAATGGGAGTCGATGAGTATTTGACGAAACCTTTCGATCCGGAAGCTCTTTTAAAAAAGGCGCGGGAGATCATTGAGAAAAGTTCCCGCGGAAGGTGATCCAAGTGCCTTATAGAAGTAAATCTTTGAGGGAGTCGCTTGTTAGTTCCGGGCTGCTGACTGAAGAGGCTATTAAGGGGGTTGTTGAGGAAGAAAAGAAGAGCGGCAGTACCCTTATTAAGGCGATCCTCCAGAAAAACCTGCTTGATGAAAAAACCCTTTTGTCCTTTTTAGAAAAAGAGATGGAAATTCCTCACGTAGACCTTGCAAATTATCTTGTCGATCCGAAAGCGGTCGATCTTGTCCCGGCTGACCTCGCAAAAAAGCTCAAGATCATCCCTCTTTTTAAGGTAGGAGAAATTTTAACGATCGCAACGCTTGATCCATTCGATGTTGTTGCGCTCGACGAGATCAGGAAAAAAACCAAGTGCGATATTGAACCGATGGTGGCAGGGCTGCAGGAAATAGAGTCGGCGATCAATCAGTATTATGGTGTCTCCGGGACGGTGGATGACCTGGTAAAAAGCATTGAACCGGTCAAAAAAACGGCCGCAAAGATCGCGCCGTCAAAATCCGACGAAGCGCCGGTGTCAAAACTTGTCAGCATGCTTATCCTGCGCGCTGTTTCTGAAAAAGCGTCCGATATTCATATCGATCCGACCGAAAAGAATATCCGTATCCGTTTTAGGATCGACGGGATCCTGCACGATATTTCTACGGCACCCGCTTATCTTCATTCTTCGGTCGTCAATCGCATTAAGATCATGTCCGAGCTGGACATTGCCGAATCGCGCGTTCCGCAGGATGGAAGATTTGAATTGAAAGTCGAAGACAAAGGGGTAGATGTCCGTGTTTCAACCTATCCTTCCATATACGGCGAGAGCATTGTTATGCGATTATTGGATAAAAGCAATATTTTGCTTAGCCTTGAGCAGGTTGGTTTTTCGGGAACAAATAAAAAGATGTTCGATGAAGTGATCAAGCGGCCATATGGGATCATCCTGGTTACGGGGCCTACAGGGTCTGGTAAAACAACGACGCTTTATGCCACGCTGAACCAGATCATTTCGCCGGAGATCAATATTATGACCATTGAAGATCCGGTAGAATACGAACTGGCCGGGGTGCGGCAAGCCCAGGTGAATGTGAAGGCGGGATTAGAATTTTCAACTGCACTGCGATCCATGCTTCGGCAGGATCCGGACGTAATATTGGTAGGCGAGATAAGGGACGAGGAAACGGCGAAAGTGGCGATCCAATCCGCCCTGACCGGTCATCTGGTATTTTCGACCCTGCACACCAATGATGCGGCTGGAACGCTGAATCGCCTTATCGATATGGGGGTTGAGCCGTTCTTGATCACTTCTTCCGTTGCATCGGCGATCGCCCAGCGCCTTGTCAGGACGATCTGTCCGAATTGCAAAGAAGGCTATACTCCGCAAAAAGAACTGCTGGAAAAACTAGGATCGGATAAAAAGGATGTTACTTTTTACCGCGGAAAAGGGTGCAAGAACTGCCGGAGCACCGGCTATCGCGGAAGGACCGGAATTTTTGAGATCCTGATCTTGAACGATAAAATCAAAGAACTGGTCGGCAAGAGAGCTCCGACGCATGAGATCAAACAGGCGGCGCTTGAGGCCGGGATGAAGACGCTCCAGGATGACGGCTTGCAAAAAGTTTTTGATGGCGTAACTACCATAGAAGAAGTTTTGCGAGTGACACAACTTGAGTAAGCAAAAATTTTTTTATAGAGCGCGCGATAGATTTGGGAAGGTTGTTACCGGACGCATCGAAGCAGAAAACAGCCGGGACACTGCCCTGGAACTTGGCAAGATGGGCCTGGCGCCGCTGGAGATAGAATCAACGGACGGATCCGATGTCGGTTCACAAATTTCCCGCTTTTTTTCCGGCCTGCAAAAGGTTGGTACGCAGGACCTCATTGTTTTTACCCGGCAGCTCGCATCGATCCTCGAAGCCGGCGTCCCCTTGCTCGATGGACTTAACGCCATTTCCGAGCAGATCATGAACAAAAAATTTAAAACGGCGGTCATGCAGGTAAAGAATGATATCGAAAGCGGGAGCTCTTTTTCCGGGGCGATGGAAAAACATCCATTGGTATTTTCCACACTTATTGTAAGCATGGTAAGGGCAGGGGAAAAGGCTGGGATCCTGCCGCAAGTTTTGGATAGAATTTCGAATTTGATGGATAAAGATTTTGAAACCTCAGAAAAAATAAAAGCCGCGACGCGCTATCCGATCATTGTAACGGCGACACTTGGGATCGCTCTGCTTGTTTTAAGCGTTTTTGTTATTCCGCGATTTTCTACTTTCTTTTCATCTTTTAAAGTGGACCTGCCTCTGCCAACAAGGATCCTGCAGGGGATAAGCTATTCTGTTGAGCATTTTGGGATATTTATTCTTTTAGGCATGATCGCAGTGGGTGTCGGGTTCACAAAATTTTTGTCGACCGATTATGGCAGGACCAAATGGGACAAGCTGATGATCTCGACGCCGATCTTCGGGCCATTATTCACTAAAATATATTTTTCGCGCTACGGACGGATGCTCTCTTCCATGCTGGCAGCCGGGATCCCGATCATTGACGCGTTAAATATAACGGCCGGGACGATCACCAATAAGATCATTGCCGGAAAGGTCTTGGAGGTAAGAGACAAAATACCGCAAGGAAGCGGCCTGGCGGAGGCGATGCGCGCTGTCGGTGGATTCCCGCCGATCGCAAATTCAATGGTCACGATCGGGGAAAAAGCGGGGACGCTTGAAAATATGCTCGATAAAATGGCCGATTACTTTGACCGTGAAAGCGATTATATCGTTAAAAACCTGACCCCTTTGATCGAGCCGATAATGATCTTTGGATTGGCGCTAATAATGTTATTATTCGCGCTGGGTATTTTTATGCCGATGTGGGATGTGGTAAAGGTCATTAAGTAAATAAACCTTGACAAAACAGTGCAGAAAAGTATAATTTATTGGCGAATAGGACTAGTCGAAATATATTTTTAAACGGGGGGTGAAATTTAATGAAAAAGGGATTTACTTTAATTGAACTTGTAATGGTGATCGTGATCCTTGGAATTTTGGCGGCGACGGCGTTGCCAAGATTTATCGATCTATCATCAAAAGCAAAGATCAGTGCGGCTAAAGGATCGATCGGAACGGTAAGAGCGGCAATTGCTATTCAGTACGCGGACAACGCTGTGAATGGTGTTACCCCACTCTTTCCTGCAACGATCGCTGCTACATTGTTTTCTGACGGCAAGATTCCATCGGAGCCTTTCCTCAATAGCAATGCGGTTGCGGTCCAGGCGGGAGCGGAAGTCGCTCCGGCAGCTGCAACTGGCGGATGGTTGTACAATAGTACGACTGGACGCGTGTGGATAAATACCAATGGAAATGACGGGGACGGAACAGCGATTTCAACGTATTGATTTTTGATGTTTGTTTTATTAAAGCCCCCAGAGCTCTCTTTGGGGGCTTTTTCTTAAGAGGGAAAAAAATGAAAAGAGGCTTTACGTTAATAGAGATGGTGATGGTCATCGTGATCCTGGGGATCTTGGCGGCGTATGCTTTGCCAAAATATATTGATCTAACCGGTTCGGCGAAGATCAGTACTGCCAAAGGGTCTATCGGAGTTATTAGGGCGGCGATCGCAATGAATATTGCCGAAAATGCCGGACGCGGAGGAGTTGTTGCAACTTTTCCTGAAACAATAGCACCAGAATTCTTTTCAAATAAAAAAATACCGGTCGAACCATTTCACAACAGTTCTGCCGTAGAGTTAGGTTCCGGTCCCCCGACCGAATCGATCGGTGGATGGCTTTATGACCCCGGTTCCGGAAAAGTATGGATCAATGATTCGGGCCTAGACCCAAAAGGGATCGAGATATCCACTTATTAAAATTCATATGAGAACAAGAGCTGGTTTTACATTAATTGAGTTGGTTATGGTGATCGTGATAATGGGGATCATGGCCGCGGTTGCCCTGCCGCGCTTCGTGGATTTTTCCGGTAAGGCAAAGATCGCAGCAGCCAAAGGTGCGATCGGGACGGTGCGTTCAACTATTGAATTAAAGTATGCAGAAAATTCGGTGAATGGCACGCCGGGGTATCCTCCGCTGCTTGAAGGCAGTTTGTTTTCCGATGGAAAAGTGCCGATCGAGCCATTCCGCGGCAGGAACGATGTTAGATATACGGATGCCGCGCATATGCAACCATATGTAGGGGTTGGGGGATGGTTGTACAACCCGGATACCGGGCAGGTTTGGATCAATGATATTCTTAGAGATAGCGAAGGGACGTTAATTTCGAGTTACTAATCAAATGAAAAAATGGATCACACGCGAAAAACCTCCTGAACACTTGATCGATCAAGTCTGCCTGCAATTTAATATCTCCAGGCTTCTTGCGACCATATTGCACAGCCGCGGAATGATCGCGCTGGAAAAAATACAAAAATATTTATCGCCCAAACTTGGGAATTTGAGCGACCCATTCCTGATCCCCGGGATGGATCAGGCGGCAAAGCGCATATTAATGGCCAAAGAGAATGGAGAAAGGGTTCTGGTTTACGGCGATTATGATGTCGATGGCGTTACGGCCACCGCGATCCTGCTTAAAACCTTCCAGCTTCTCGGCCTCGATGCAACATATTATATTCCGCATCGCTATGAAGAAGGGTATGGTTTATCAAATGAAGCGATCGAGAAGATCGCGGAAGATAATATTGATCTGATCGTTACGGTTGACTGCGGAATATCGAGTTTTGAAGAAATTAGTTATGCCAATGACCTGGGGATGGAAGTGGTTGTAACTGACCATCACACGATCCCTGAAAAAATGCCGCCTGCTTGCGCGATCGTTAACCCAAAAGTTATGGAAAAGGGAAATCCTTCCAGGGAACTGGCCGGGGCCGGCGTTGCTTTTAAATTCGCCTGGGCGATCCTTAAACTGGCGGGAGTTAAAGACAGTACTTTTTTAGCATCTTTGCTTGATCTTGCCGCCCTTGGAACAATTGCCGATGTTGTTCCATTAACCGAAGAAAACCGCATTCTGGCTTCTGCCGGATTAAAGCTTATCAATGAAAGAAAAAGGGCGGGGATAAAAGCATTGGCCGAATCTGCATCCATAAAAGGGGACATTGGGATCACGCAGATAAATTTTGGAATTGCGCCGCGAATAAATGCGGCCGGAAGACTGGAACATGCTTCAAAGTCACTGGAGCTCCTCCTAACAGATGAATTCGAGGCGGCAAAACTGATGGCCAGTGAACTTAACAGGATCAACGTTCGTCGGCAGGAGACGGGCCTGGAGATCAAGCAGGAGATCTTGCTGAAAATAGTTGAAGAAGGGGTTGGGGAAAACAAAGTTATCCTGCTGATCGGAAAAGCTTGGCATCCGGGGGTGATCGGGATCGTTGCTTCTCAAATTGTTGATGCCTATTCTCGGCCGGTGGTTTTGGTCGGGGTGGATGATGGAGTAGGGCGGGGTTCGGCCCGCTCGGTTGACGGGGTAAATGTTTATGATCTTCTTTTTTCCTGCAAAGATCTTTTTAATGATTTTGGCGGGCATGCGGGGGCGGCGGGCTTTGAAATTAAAGAAGAAAATATTGTTCATCTAAAGAAGAGGCTTAACCAATTTGCAAATGATACGATCTCGCTAGATGATCTCTCCCCAATAATAAAGATCGATATGGAGATAGATCCGTCGATAATAAACCTGAACCTTATCAAAGAATTGCAAATTCTCGCCCCATTTGGAGAGAAAAACCGGGAACCGGTATTTATGGCGCTTGGATTAACCCTTACAGATGTTAAACTTGTAGGGAAAGACAAGCATGCAAAGATGAATTTTTCTATTGGAACAAATCGGCTCGAGGCGATCGGGTTTGGGATGGGAGGACAGGCAGGCGAACTAAAAATTGGAAATAAATATGATATTGCCTTTAATCTTGAAAGCAATGTCTGGAATGGGTTTGAAAAAGTGCAGCTTTCGCTAATAGATATTAAGGAGGCGGCAGTATGAAAGTCCTAGTAATTGGTTCTGGTGGTCGAGAACATGCTCTAGTATGGAAGATAGCCCAAAGCCCTTTGGTGAAAAAAATATTTTGTGCCCCTGGAAATGCGGGGACGGCAGAGCTGGCTGAAAATATTGCGATCTCTTCGGATGATGTTGCCGCTCTATTAAAATTCGCAAAAGAAAATAAAATCGATCTGACGGTAGTTGGGCCGGAAGCTCCGCTCGTTGCGGGGATCGTTGACGAATTTGAAAAAACCGGCCTGAAAATATTTGGTCCGTGCCAAAAAGCAGCGCAAATTGAAGGAAGCAAAGTATTCTCTAAGAATTTCATGGCTAAATATGATATTCCGACCGCCCAAGCGGCGATCTTTAAAAACCAAAAAGAAGCGATCGGTTATATAAATGAGATCGGAACGCCTTTAGTTGTGAAAGCTGACGGTCTTGCCGCCGGAAAAGGGGTGATGGTCTGCCTGAATAAAAAAGAGGCGCTGGAGGCCATTGATCAGATCATGGGGAAGAGAGAATTTGGATCAGCTGGCGATCAGGTTGTGATCGAGGAGTGTCTAATTGGCGAAGAGGCATCAATTTTGGCAATTACCGACGGGGAGACGATCATTCCTCTCGCCTCCTCCCAGGACCACAAACGGATCTATGATAATGATGAAGGCCCAAATACGGGTGGGATGGGGGCATATTCTCCAGCTCCCGTGGTGAACGAAAAAATGATGGACGAAATAAACGAAAAAGTGTTAAAGCCTTTCGTTGAAGGGATGAAACAGGAAGGAACGCCTTATAAGGGTGTGTTCTACGCAGGGATAATGGTTACCAAAGATGGACCAAAAGTTTTAGAATTTAATGCTCGTTTTGGTGACCCGGAAACGCAACCGATCCTGATGCGGATGAAATCGGATATAGTTCCGATCTTTGTGGCTTCCGCCGATGGAAAATTGAAAGGGAAAACTATCGAGTGGCATAAACAGGCAGCTGTCTGCGTTGTTTTAGCGGCGGCAGGATACCCTGGGAAATATGCAAAGGGCGACGTTATTAGCGGATTAGAAAATATTCATCAGATCACTGGGGCTTATGTTTTTCATGCGGGGACAAAGATAGAAAGTGGAAAATCGAAAATAGATAATAGGGTTGTTGTAAATGGCGGGCGGGTGCTTGGCGTTACCGCTTTAGGCGATACGATCAAGTTTGCGATACAAAAAGCATACCAGGCGGTCGACCTTATCAAGTTCAAGGGAATGCAGTACCGGAAAGATATTGGGAAGAAAGCGTTGAAATATGAGAGATGAGATCTTTGTTGCCACGACGAACGAGAATAAACTTCGCGAGATAGGCCACATTCTTAAGGGTCATAGGGTCGTAGGGTCTAAGGTAAGAGTAAAAGAAGACGGAAAAACTCTCGAAGAGAATGCGATCAAGAAAGCTAAAGCCGGGATGAAAAAAACCGGCGAAATTACGCTTGCCGATGATTCGGGATTAATGGTTGATTGCTTGGATGGGAATCCGGGCGTTAGATCGGCTAGGTTTGCGACCCCCCCGACAGCGGAAAACCTCTGTAAGAAACTGTTATACGTTATGCGGTTGCGATGCGAGAAACGTAATGCGAAATTCGTTTGCGTGATTGCGGTTGCTTATCCCAATGGCAAAATTAAAACCGTGAAAGGTGTTTGCAAGGGAAAGATCATAGAAGAGATGCGGGGAGAGGGCGGCTTTGGTTATGATGCGGTTTTTGTGCCGACCGGATACAAAAAAACTTTTGCTGAAATGTCATCTGCGATGAAGAACAGGATCAGCCATCGGGCGAAGGCGCTTAAGAAGCTTCGATCAATCTTAAAGTAATTGCGCCTAGGAGGAATCGAACCCCCAACCCCCTGGTTCGAAGCCAGGTACTCTATCCAATTGAGCTATAGGCGCATATTGAAACTTAAGGGCGCATGTTGAACATTAATTATACACCACATATTGTTTGAAAAATATCAATGGTGTGTTACAATAAAAAATCAATTCATTTGGAGGAAAATAATGGCTAAAGATAAAAAACATGTGAAGTATAACGGAAAAATATTGATCATCGGCTGCGGATCGGTCTCCCAGTGCGCGATCCCGCTGGTAACCAGATTGATCGATATCCCGGCAAAAAATGTTACCATCCTGGATTTTGTTGATAATAGGAAAAGAGTAAAGGATTCCCTTAAAAAAGGGGTCAAATATATTAAAGGAAGAGTGACCAAAGAGAACTATAAAACTCTTCTCGCTAAATATGTCGGTCCGGGCGATATGATAATCGACCTGGCCTGGAACATCGATTGCCGCGCGATCACGACCTGGTGCCGCGAGAACGATGTCCTCTACGTAAATACTTCCGTCGAAGAGTGGGACCCGTACAAAGACGAACAGCGCAACGACCCGACAAAATATACCCTCTATACCAGACATATGGAAGTTCGCGACATGATCAAAGGCTGGGGCGACAATAACGGCGCGACCTGCATCGTTGATCACGGCGCAAATCCTGGCCTGGTTTCTCATTTTACGAAAAAAGCGCTGACCGATATGGCGAAAAAGATCATCAAAGAAAAACCAAACGATAAGCGGGTAACAAAATTTGAAGAGTACCTGCGTGTAAAAGATTTTCCAAAGATCGCGATGCTGGCCGGTGTGAAAGTTATTCACATCTCCGAGCGCGACACCCAAATTACCGATCAACCCAAAGAAGTGAACGAATTTGTTAACACCTGGAGCATCGAAGGCTTCTTTGAAGAAGGGGTGGCTCCGGCGGAATTGGGGTGGGGGACGCACGAAAGAATTGTTCCGGATGGTGCTTTTTTTCACGAGACCGGTCCGCGCAATCAGATCTGTCTGAGCACGCTTGGCATGCGGACCTGGGTCCGCTCCTGGGTTCCCTGTGGAGAGATCACCGGAATGGTGATCCGCCACGGCGAAGCTTTCAGTATCTCCGACCGCTTAACGGTTTGGGATGGGGATAAGGCGATCTATCGGCCGACAGTTCACTACGCATATTGTCCGAGCGATTGCGCAAAAAATTCACTGCATGAGCTTGAGATGCGCCAATATGAAATGCAGAAAAAACAAAGGATCATGTCGGATGAGATCATCGATGGGCGGGATGAGCTTGGGGTCCTCTTGATGGGTCACGATTTTAATTCCTGGTGGTGCGGAAGCATCCTCTCTATCCATGATGCCAGAAAATTCGTACCGCATCAGCAGGCAACGACCCTGCAAGTCGCTATTTCCGTCGTATCAGCGGCGATCTGGATGATCAAGAACCCGAAGCGCGGGTTTCTTCTGCCGGATGATCTTGACCACGAAGAGATATTAAAGATCGCGACGCCGTTCATTACGCCGCTTATTTCCAAAGCGGTCGATTGGACGCCGCTCAAAAATCTTAATACAAAATTTACTAAATTTGACATGCCGCGTCCCAAAGACGAAGACGTTTGGCAATTCAATACATTTTTAGTTAAATAAATGGACAATAAGAAATTACAGAAGCTGGCGGCAAAACACGGGACGCCGCTTTTAATAATTGACCATGATATTATTCGCAAGAATTATTTAAAGCTGAAAAAGGCGCTTCCCCGGGTCGGGATATATTTTGCGATGAAGGCCAACCCAACAGCCGAGATAATACGAACCCTTTATCCTCTGGATAGCGGCTATGATGTTGCTTCTCTGCAGGAATTCAATGCGGTCATTGAAAATATACCCAAAAAAGATCTGCGCGGAAAAAATCGAGATGAATTTATCTGGGATAAAATTATATTTGCAAACACGATCAAGCCGACGGAAGCACTGGATACTTTGGCCAATTACAATACCTTAATGACGTACGATAATCCGGATGAACTTATCAAAATAAAAGAACATTGTCCGGATGCCGGCCTTATCTGCCGCATTAGGGTCCAAAATGTCGGTTCGATGGTAGAGCTCTCTTCCAAATTCGGGGTTGAGCCGGGGGATGCCGCGAATTTGATCCAGCTGGCTTTTGAAATGGGGCTGTCGGTCGAAGGAATTAGTTTTCATGTCGGAAGCCAATGCTGCAATAGCGAGAATTATATTGTCGCGCTCGAAGCGGCCGCGGATATTTTTCGCGAGGTCGAGGCGCGGGGTTTTAAATTGCGGATATTAAATATTGGGGGCGGGTTTCCGGTCCCTTATGACGACAATGTTCCAGATTTTAATAAATTAACCAAGCAGCTGCGAAATGAAATAGACCGGTTATTTCCAAAAGAGATCGAGATCGTGGCCGAACCAGGAAGATTTATTACAGCAACGGCTGCGACGCTGGTCGTTAAAGTCATTGGAAGGGCGGAGCGGGACGGAAAAATGGTCTATTATATCGACGACGGTGTTTATCATACTTTATCCGGTGTGGTTTTTGACCATTGTCCATATCATTTTCATTCTTTTAAAAGCGGGGAGAAACGCTTAAGCTCTGTTGTCGGTCCGACCTGTGACGCGTTTGACACGGTCTCAACCGTCGAAAATCTTCCCAATCTTGAGATCGGGGACCTGCTTTATGTAAAAAACATCGGTGCGTACAGCAACGCATCTACGACAAAGTTCAATGGCTTCCCCGGATCAAAGATCCTGAACATAAATGCCTGATTTTCTACCGGTAAATAAGGAAGACTTAAAAAAACGCGGGATCAGCCAGCTCGATATCATTTTGATCTCCGGCGATGCCTACATCGACCATCCCAGTTTTGGCTCTTCTCTTATCGGGCGTTATCTGGAATCAAAAGGGTTTACCGTTGGGATAATCCCACAACCCAATTGGAAAACAAGCGAAGACTTCTTTAAGCTTGGCAAACCAAAATTATTTTTTGGTATTTCCGCCGGAAATCTTGATTCAATGGTCGCCAATTATACCGCCAGCAACAAACCCCGCCGCAACGATATGTACTCTCCCGGCGATAAGGGAGGTCTGCGACCGGATCGGGCGACGATCGTTTACACCAATAAAATAAAATCACTATTCCCGGGCGTCCCGATCGTTTTGGGCGGAGTTGAAGCCAGCCTGCGGCGTTTTGCGCACTACGATTATTGGAGCGACAGCGTTAGGAGACCGTTAATATTTGATGCTAAAGCGGACTATTTAACATACGGGATGTCGGAAAAAGCGATTGTAGGGATTGCTGAAATACTAAATACTAAACTCGAAACTCTAAACAATACCGAAATTCAAAATATCAAAATGCCAAACACGGCGATTATTACGAAAGATATTTCGCCATATAAAGATGCATTAATGCTGCCGTCGTTCGAGGAAGTGTCGAGCAATAAAAAGAAATATGCCGAAGCTTTTAAGCTTTATTACACCGAAGGAAGAAAAAAACATCCGCGGATAATTATCCAGCCGTGTCAGGGGAGATTTTTAGTCGTTTTTCCGCCGGATAATTTATCCTCCGCTGAATTTGATGAATTATTCGAGATGCCTTTTATGCGCGCCCCTCACCCAATGTACGAAAAAAAGATCCCGGCTTGGGATTTTGTCCGGTTTTCGACCGTTTCGCATCGGGGTTGTTTCGGAGGCTGTTCTTTCTGCGCCATCTCCCAGCATCAGGGGAAATATATTACCAGCCGCAGCCTGGAGTCGATCAAGAAAGAGATCACCAATGTTATTA
>JBAYJF010000005.1:0-30351 GCA_041665245.1 Candidatus Margulisiibacteriota bacterium
ATAGCTGGCTGGTTAATCTTTCGTTTTCCTCGCCATTGTCCCCGACGGTTACGCTCATAATGGCTTCCTGCCCAGAGCTTTCCGCGTCCGACGGATCCCCACCCTCGCGTTTAACTTCCGGGTTAGAGATTATACCGAGTAAGTCCTCCCTTACCTGAAGGACAAAAGAAGACATGGCAAGGGCAGATAGATTCCCATCTCCCGCAATTAAGCTAAACGCTTTAAGAATACCCGCAACTTCTTTCGGTTTTTTTCCGCGCAGTGACTGTCTTATAAATCCAAGAAGTACTTCCCTCGAAGGATCTCTCCCAATTCTCTCCGAAATAACATGTGCATTCTGGGAACGAGAAACTAAGCGCCTAGCATCAGAAGCTTCTTCGATGCTGATATTTGCCCTTTCCATCGGCTCTCCAAGAACTTGCATTCTTTCTGCAACATATAACGATTCTCCCGGGATTTCTTTTAAATATTCTCTCGCCCTGGTTTCTCCCTTTGCCGCGAGTGAACTCATAAAAACATATTCTGTTCTCATGTTCAGGGTAGCTGAAAGCTCTTTCCATCTCCGCAGTTTCATTACAAATCCGATAAGATTATCAACGTACCCGATCGTATGCCAGGCTTTTCCTTTTCCCTTCTCCTTATACACTTCAAGCAGGCGCTTGCGCATAGCATTAAGAGATCTAACATCAACTCTTACCAGCAAACCTTTCCACTTATTTTCATTACTTCCTAAAACAACCTGAAGAATTCCCTTTGCTTCTAAACTTAATGATTCAATAAGTTTATTGCTCAACGCTAACAGTTCAAGATATTCTGCCGGAGCTCCTTGGGGAACAGCAGATCGGTATCTTTTTGCAGTTTCAAGGGCAACAGAGATCGCGTCTAATGCTCTTTCTGCCGCTCTTAATCTCTTATACAAACTTTCATCATTGGTGCCGGCAACCGCTTTATACTCTCCGATAGCTTTTTCCGCTTCTCTCTGTTTTGAGCGAAGCAAAGAAAGGGAATCTTTCAAGTTAGGCAGGCCGGCAATATTTTGGCTGGATAAAAACGTTCGCAAGGCATCAAGTGTCGATTTGCAGAACACCCCTTCTTTCCATCCTGATCCAAGGCCTAAAGCACCGGCCATGACCAAAGAATATTGAAGATAGGCAATTGTTGCCCGGGCAAGAATAGGGTCATCTTTTGAGGGGATCAATTTACCATCCTTATATTCAATGGTAGCTTCAACATTCGTTCCCGATTTTAGAACAACGATATATCCGGTCGTTTCACTCTGGCGAGTCGTATATGAAACTTCAATGGTGTATTTTCCACGCCGAAAGAGATCAAGGACCTTATCCGGAAGCTGAAGTTCGGGGCGGGCGCTCCTTGCAGCAGAGAACGCAGCAAAGTCTTCCCGCAATGTAGGAGATTCAACGGGAGCCGCCAACTTAACCGGCTTTAGTTCCGTATTGTTGGCTACGCGCAAAAATAACATACGAAGAAGGCCGACAACAACCGGGTTCGATAAAAGCTGTTCTCTTGCCTCTTTTGAAAGGGTCGTTGATGTAGAATTATTATATATTCCGTTGGCAATAACTATCATTGTTAAAAGCTTTGTCTGGTCAATATTGCTTCCCGGAGCAAGACCAATAACCTGCTCAACAAAGAGGATCTCCTCTTCCCTTGAAAGCGGTGCGACCACAGCTAAAGGAGGAACAGTTATTGGCACAGTCCCTTGTCCAGAGGACGCAGAAACATACTCCTCGGTCTGGCCGCTTGGTGCCCAAGTTGGCCGCACGGGGAAATATGGACCTTGAACTCCTCCTGGGACCGGTAGTACCATCTTTTCCCTCCCTAAAAAAAATCGCTTTTAACAGTTGCCTGTTAGAAGCGATCGTAGTCAATGGGTATTTCTTGTTAAACCTTCAGTAACAGGCGGCCTGAAAGTTTACTCTTTTACTCTGCTCTCACTATATATATCGGGTTTTGAGGGGTATAACTTGCATGAAATAACGTGGAATATATACCTATTTTTTGGCTCTATTACTACTAATATTTATTGGTCACTGAAGCACGTCAGTCCCTACCCTCTGCGCTTCTGCCTCTACACCAGATGGGGAATGAGCGGTAGAAGGAGCAGTCGGTGGCAATGGAGGTGCTTTATGCTGTTTATCTGCTTTTGTTGGTCGTTTGGCATCACCTCTAGCTGGCTCCCGTCTTCCCTCGGGTCTTACCTCGGGTCTTACCTCAGGTCTTACTCCCGGCTGACCTAGTTGAACCGTAGGACCTTCCAAAGGTCTACCTACTTCAGCTGTAACCCCTTTTTCTTCGACATCCCCCTCGCTTACGGGCAGAGCTTCTAGTCCTTTCCCTTTATCTGGCCCCGTTACTGATGCCAATTTGCGAAATTCTTTTGGATGGATGTTGTCCTCGCCATGTTTACGAATAAAATCACTTGCTTTATATTCAAAATGATCCCGAACGACTACAGTTGCCTCTGTTCCAGCATAATCCGGTATATATGCCATCAATGTTTTTGTTACTGCGTCTAATCCCTTAATTTTCCTTGCTTTTGTTGCAAGAGTAGCCATTTCGGTAAATGCTTCCTGAAGGCCTGCGGTCTGTAATGCGGTAGAAGCATCAGGATTTGCCTTTATTGCTTCATAAGACTTCAAGTATAGGTTCCAAGCAGTCCGGAATGCGCCCATCGCCTGGGTAAATAATTCTTTGTTATTTCCGCGCTTAATAGCAAGTTCCTTTAGCACCCGGCCAAGCAAAATGTGCGCTTGGATGTTTTGGACATCGGCAGCTGCAGGATGTTGCTCTATGAATGTTACAAGCTTTGTTTTTGCTTCAAGCAATTCCTTTTCCGGAGCTGCAATATCCCTTAAAGCTATTTCTTCGGTCCCTCGTTCAGTTCGTTTTGTATAGAACAGTCCCCTCTGGATTTGCCAGACTTCATTTGGCATTTCAAGCGATTTGTTAATTAAACCAATTAGGGCGGCTAGTGATTCCGACCTGTTAGGATCTTTCTCCTCTAATCCACTGGACGCAAAACTACCCCTCAATTGCTGATCTATTTGATATGCGCCCTTGCTTGCTTCGTCTAATGCCGTTAAAACGGTTACCGCCATTTGCCTGGTTGCAAGCTCTTTTGAAGCAAAGCACTTTGAAGCAAGCTGGGCATAAAGTTTAAATTTATTCTCCCCATCTGGTAGTGTGGCCAATAAATCCATGGCTTTTTTATATAAATCTATATTCTCTCTGCTCGTATATGCCGTAAAGACCATCTCTTGGGCTCGAGGAGTTCTGGCCAAATCTTGGATGTATAAATTACCATTTGCTGGATTTGTTCTTTGCATCCAAAACGCTTCCATTTCATCCGGATAACCGGTTAATTGCTCCATATATTGCTGGGCAAGCTGCAAGCGTCCATCGGCACGATCTTTTTTTCTCATAGCAAAACTATCAAGCTGGGTAAGAAGGCCCTTATCTCCTCGTTTTACACTACCGCCTACCACAGCCTCCTCCGCCTTACCCGTCTTTAACCACCCCAGAAACGAATCTTCTTTTCCCAGAACTTCTCTACTTGCTAACCCGGTTCTGTCAACAGCATAGCCATCGACATTAAACTGGGCCAAAAAACCCATGGTTGCCAAAAATGAGGATACTTGAGACGTATTTAGTGTTGATGATGATAAAACCTCGTCACCGACTGTAAATCCGGCATCCCCTAAACCCAATAGATTCACGATAATTCGTGTAGCTGTTGGTTTTGATCCCGCTCCAACTTGCGCAAGTAGATCTTTCGCTGAAATAGAGACAGCTTCTCCAAGCAACGTCTGCGCCGCTTTATCGGCAGGAACAGAGACGTACCCAAGTTGGGTAGTAACATATGCACGAATTGCGATCTTTCTCGCAGTTTCATCTAATCCTTTCGTTGCAATTGCAACATTTTGGTCAAACATTGCTTGGGCATCTTCAATTGAAATTTCCCCATCCCCTCGACTCCAGAAGTTAACCGCTGCATTTGAGAATCCAAGAGCTAAGGCTTCTTCCATTGTTAGGCCGTTAGATAAATCAACCTCAACCTCGCCAATGGTCACAGCCTCTCCTCTCTGAAGTATCACTTTTTGCGGATCAGTTACCGAAAATGCTCCGTTAATAAGAAGAGTGTTGAAAGCAGAATCTCTTGAAGGGAGAGCAACGGGCCTGACTACAGTGGCAGTCACAGCGGTTGTACTGCGCGGATAAGGCGTTATTGTGGCACTTTCTGTTGAGTCCCAAATATATAGTGTTCCACCGGATTTTTGCAATGAAAAACTATCGCCATCTTCAACTAAATAACAGTCATTTAGTCCAGCGGGAGCATTTAAAATAATATATTCTGTTGTTCCATCTTTTATAGTTTGCTTCCCAATTACAGTATATTTTTGATCATTATAATTAACTTGAAACAAGAACTGCCCTTCGGCAAGTAATGGAGCAAGAAGAGCTAATTCTGCAGCAGATCTGGCAACAGAAGGGTTCTCTTGGATTTCACGAAGAAAATTATCAACAATTCTAATTTGTTGATCTTCAACATTTAATTCGCTATCAGGAATACCCAACTCCGCAGCCTTGGCCTGTAGAGCCCTAAACTCAACGAGAGAAGTTGTCGCTCCAATTCGCGCGATCAAATCTTTTTTTACTCCCTCTTTTCCTAGCTCTACCAACCTAACTTCTGCCGCTTCTAATTTTTTAACAACGGATGGAAGAAGTTTTCCTTTTTCTACAGTTCTTAATTGCTTAAAAGCTTCGTTTCCTTCAATTTGTTCTTTTTTCTGTCCAGAAGGATTCCACTCTTTTAAATCATTTGCAACTGCAGGATTAAATTGGTTTGGGTCCAATCCAAGGCAAGTTGCAATAGCTCTTAATGTTTCTAGCAATCCCCCTGTACTCAGGTCCATTTTTTCGGGGTCTAAACCTTCTAATTTTGATAGATCTATCCCTTTTTCTCTTAAATATGAAAGGAGTAATTCTATGTTGTTGTTTGCGCTGGAAAGATTAAGAAGGGAAATTAATTTTTTTAATATTGCAGCAAGATTTGCTGTTTTACTTCCAAATTTCTTTGATAATTTCTTCTGCAGTACCGTTCGCTCTTGGGCAATAGTAAATGGATCAGCTTCATCATTTCTTTGATTTCGTACAATTAGTTCGTCAATGAACACAGACAGACCTAACTCATAAGCTAAAATAGCAACTTGTGAGGTTACGCTACTTTGGGCATCTTTGTCCCAAGCCGTGGTTTTTTTCATCTCCCCGGCTGAAACTATTATCGTGTTTCCTACTGCTGGTGAACCCATTTCTCCTCCGTGCCTGTTTTCACGGAGTATTCCGTTCGGTAACAGGCAACCTTCCGTTCACTTACTATATCGGGTTAAAACGCTAAAAACTTGCATCCTTTTCTGAATATTATGTTCTATCCGAAACCTGGGACATGTATATGGCTGAGCCCTTAATATTGGCTTCTTCGCGCAAGCGGTTGATCAGTTTTACGAGTTTTCCTTGTTTCTTTTGAAGAGATGAGTCCGGTCCGGCTTTGAGCATCCCCTCTACCGCCGCCAGCTCCTCCATAGCCAAGTCATGCATCTTAATATCCAGCTTTTCGATCAATATCGCCAGATCTTCCTTATCTATCGGAGCGCCTAACCGCTCAAGATTGGATGAAATGCTCCGCGTCCTGGCTTCAACTAAATTAAAGGCCGGCCCTGAAAGCTCATATAGGGTCGCCCGTTCAGCCAGGGCTTCTTCCAACATTTCATGAGAGCGGGAAATAGCGACCTCCCGCCCTTCTTTTTCAAGTTTCTTAAAATCTTCTAGTACTAAACCAAGCTTAATTAACCCATTTTTAAGCTTTCTCATTCTAAAAGAGGTCTGGACCATGGTCATAAAGTCACCTTTTATAGCCCGTTGCATATAGACTGCCCGCAACTGATTAGATAAAAGATCTCTTTCTTCAACTTTGACAGCTTCTTCTTGGTTAGAGTTATTATTCTGGCTAAAACCGGAATTTGAAGAAAGTCCGGATTGAATGTTTGGCGGCACAAAAGGCATTAACCCTAGATCATCCTTCTTTTTAGCCCAGTTCTTTAGGAATTCATCCTGATCAAACCCAACTTTACTCCCTAAAGTAATAAGTTCTTTTATCCCCTTTTCGTCCGCTTTCCCTTTTTGCGCGGCTTCAACAAATTTTTCGGTCAGGTCATCATTTACATATTCTTTGATTTCAGCATTAGTTTCGTCCCTTACAACTTTAACGGCACTATCCAACCCTCCCATGAAATTGCCAAAGTCATCTCCGCCTAAGCGATGGGCGGAAGCGGCATTATTCAATGATTCAGCAAGCTTCCAGTCCGAGATCAAATATTCCATCGTCCCTTTTTTCCCGCTGAATAGATAATCCGTAAAAGAAACTTTTATCTGGGAAACAAGCTCGGCCCGCATTGAATTTTTAATATTGGTCTTAAGCGAAAGAAGCTCTTTAGGCGAAACCCCATTACTTTGAAGTTTTGCTTCCAGGGCCTCAACTTTCTTTTTCAGCTCTGTTGATCCGTTAACCAGCAGTTGCCCATAAGTTGAAATATATTCTTTAGTTAATCCTTTAACTTCTCTGGAAAGCTCTCCTTCCCGCGGGTTTTGCTCGCCTTGTCCGTCTTTATCCCCTTCCTTTCCCTTTGTGCGCTGAACTTGATAGAACGGACTGTTAATTTTAACCATATCACCGGCATCATCTTTTCCTTTCATCATAAGGTCAAATTCATCTTTAAGCTTTGTCTCGGTATTCTTTACAAGTTTAGTAGAAGCAAGCTCAATTCCCGATGAAGCCATGCTGGATATCAAATTTCTTATTACTTTAACACTCGTTTCACCCGGTTTTTCTTTGGATAATTTACTGATAATATCTTCCCGCGATTCAACGAGCTCCTCCACTCCTTGCTGCTTAAATTGCTCAGTATCGGTTGAAGCTATCCCTTTGGCAGCAATGATCGCGCTTTCCATATTTACGCCGTTAAGATTATTTATTGCCATTTCAGCTCCTAATTACTGCTGATGAGAAAAGAAATAGTATTCTCTTTTCGCATCCCGCGCAATATTGTTTCAACTTTATCCTGGTTTTCAATAACTTTATTCAATTGTTTTTTTATATTTTTATCGTATTTTTCAATTACTCGAAAGGCTTTCTTTATATATTTTTGCAAGCGCTCCATTTTTATCAATAGATCGCGCTTGTTGGAATCCATCATATATAATTCGTATTCAAGGTTCGCCTTTTCCGACATAAGATCGCTAGTGATTTTGTGGGATTGCTCCAGTGTCATTTCGTCAAGGCACATAGGAGTATAATGCCCCTTTAATCCCCAGCGCTCCGCCTGCAAAACCAGCTGGTCTCGGACTTCATTTAATAGTTTTAATTGTGATCTTTTCTTTTTATTGCTCATCCGACTATCTCCAGCATCGCCCTTGAATATGCCCATTCATTCTTTAAACGCGAGTCGATTTCCGAAAGTGCTTTTTCCCTGACCTCTTTTTGGATCTTATCCTGCTCTTCCGCTGATATCCCAAGCAAGGAACAAAGACCTTTCATGGCGCTAAACTTAACGTTGGACATAAAGCGCTCTAAAAGCAAATTGTGCGATTTTGATTTCTTGAAAGTTTCACGATAAGACTCTTCCAGGGCAGCCATATTAAAGCCCCCCCGCAGGAAACTACTGATCCCCTTCTGCATGACGGCTACAACACTCTCTTCCTTTATCGCCACAGATGTGGAAAGGATCGCAATATCTTCCGCCCCCGGGGCTTTGATCTCATATTGTTTAGAAGACGATTTGGATTGCGTATTTATTTTATTTTGTGCTATTTTTGGGTCGGCTGAAGCTACCTGTGGAGCAAATTGTTGGGCAGCTGCGGCTTGGGCAGACCATTCCAATCCGGTTGAACTTTGCTGAATTTGGGATTTTTGCTCAGACTGAGGCTTTTCCGCCGATTTATTCTTCAGCGGAGAAAATAATTTATCATTACTATGATTCGTATCAACATGATTTGTTATGCTCATAATTATTATCCAGAAAGATTATGCGTTTATTTGCCCTTCTTATCATCATCGCCACAGATCTCTTTTTTTATCTTAGAAGCTTGCTGCAATCCGCGATAGGCATAATCCATCGACATATCTTTTATTACCGCTTTCGTGGTGCTGACATTTTTCTGCCACATGGAACTTATTCCTTTTGCTGCATTATCGCCGCTCATAATTAGTCCTCCTATCCTTTTGATTTAACATTATTTGCCGCCTTCGATTTTTCAGCCGATTTCATTAAGTTCGCCTTGCGCTCCGCTTCTTCTTTCTTGATCGCTTTCATCATTGAGGCTTTTAACTGAGCATCCTGCACTTGTGCGCTTTTTAGCTCTTCCTCGTATCTTTCAACCTGAAAGTGATGTTGCCGGCTAAAAGACATATTTGCGCAACTAACCGAACCTAATCTTGTGAATTCTTGCTGCTCGAATTTCTTATGGCTGTCTTTAGCCATTTTATGCAAGACCGAATTGTCATTTGGATCGGAAAATTTGTTGGCGGCCAGCCATTCTCCAAATTCTTTACACTCTTTGAATCTTTTCTTTATTGGATCATCTTCGGCTAGATCTTCTTTTGCATTGATAGCATTTTCAATAATATCTAATACGTTATTATAATTAGTATCAAATTCATTAGAATGCGCAAAATAGCCGACAGTGTATATCATATGCGCATTATGGCAATCCCAACTGTCTTCTAGGTGCTTTCTGGTCTTCCCGGCTAAGCTTATCTGTTCGGATTCGGTTGCTCCGCTTGCGCCGGTCAAATAAAAAAGAGCGCTTCTGATTTTTTTAATTGAATCGTAGACTTTTTTAATGAATTTCCCCAGGTCCTCCGGCCGCATTTCCTCAGCAAGATCCATAAAGGTTTTACCTATGGAAAATGACTGGCCTAAAGTCGCTTCAACCTCATATTCCTTAATTGGCTTAGGATCCAGGACAAAATCAGAAAATTCGACATCCTCAGGGTTTGTTTCAACATTCCAATAGCCGGTGGATACGGGACTGACTCCCTCACGGTCACTTACCCACTTTTGCGCTTCCATCGCCTGATTAAATAGTTTACGGATCTCTGAATTAAATATCGCTTGATCCTTTTGGAACGAACGCACAGTTTCGATCTTTGGATAATCCATTGATAACGAAACCATGGATGGTTTCGGCATTGAGACACTTAATGCAGAATCATCAAAGCTAACCATTTGTGCGTGCTCCTTTAATTATTATGAACTTGCAACTGAATTGATCTGGTCAGTTAATTTATCGTTGAACTTATATGCTTTCCACATAAAATCGGTAATAAATTCCATATCTTTATTCCATTGCTGCAAGCCCAAGGTAAGGGCAAACATATCGTTTTCTACTGAATATTCTTTCTCGTTGCCGGGGATCTTGACCGCTTTGCCATCGGCCAATTGCAGCATGATGCTTTTAAAATCTTGGGTCAGGCCAGTGTTAAAATCATTCAACAAAGAACCTATCCCGGTATTATTTAATTTATTTGCTTCAATTTTCATCTTTTTAGTCCTCCATTTAACTAAGGTGGGGGCCCTTTTATCCAAAGTAGCTCCCCACCTTTTAACAACCGATCATTTCTACTGGCGGTTAGCTATATCACAAACCGTTTGTGCGTTTTTAGCTACGCTTGTTCCTAATGCCGCAAGCTGTTCATACCGTTTCAAATCCTGGGTAACATTTACCACCTTTCCGAAAGATGGCTCGTAGCCTGCCCCCGCAATTTCCGTCATAATGCCCTCTTCTCCGCTCGTCACTGTTGAGCTTAATGCGCTTATTCCTTCTCCTAATCCTGCCATATCTTTTCACCTCCCTTTCACCATATTTTACCGAGTCCCTGATTCTCTAATCCCCTTCCGTATATTTATCGTATTGAGCGGTTGAAAACTTGCATGCGGGAAAGGGGTATTTTAGGTGGAAGTCGCTATTGTATGGCCTTGGATTCTTTGACCCAAAGCCACCGCTTCGTCTTCTCTGGCTCTCTGAACGGCTGCTTGTGGGGAGACCGGCTGAGGGCTTGGCATAATTGGAACAAAAGGATCAATTCTTTTTTCCCTCTCTTCTTCGGCCTTTTTCTCCTCTTCTTTTAATTGTTCGACCTGCATACTGGCCAGTTCGTCATCTTTTTCATCTCTCTCTCTCTTAAGGGAATCAAACATCCCAACCCCATTTTCAAGCATTGAGTGCAATGTCCCTACCCACTCATCAGCTATCTCAGCGTCCTCCAGGAGGCCTTCCCGATCAAGGCTGCTCTGCCCCGCAGCTACTTGGGCACTAACTGTCTCCGCGCGCATCCGATCGATCGACGACCCAACCCCTTTTTCTCCCTTTTCGGGAGCGCTGATATCAGAAGGCTTTTCTTTCCTCTTATCTTCTTCTGCTTCACGATAGATCAGTGTAGTCAGTGTTCCGGAGAAAGCATTCAAAATCCTGATAATGTTCAGGGATAGCTGCAGTGGCTCTAAAAATTCCCCGGATTTTGATAAATAAGCAAGCCGCTTATCTTGATCTTCGCTAAGCGGGCCAGCTTTCTGTTTAAGCTGGATTTGATGCGATTCTTCCCTTCTGGATATCTGTACAAAGCTAAGACAAAATTGAACAAGAGCAAGAGAGGTCGATACCAAGCTCCTCCACATCATAAGCCGATCGCTATCTAATTCGCTTTTATTCTCAGCTATACCGCGAATAGAGTCCAATATCGACTCAATGGCTGTAAAAGCCGCTGTCCGGTTATTCCTTTCTACTTTCGATAACAATGCGTTCCCCCTCACGAAAGCCTCGAGCATATCACGCAAAGCCATGGATGCCCGATCAGATTGGGCAGCTATAAGATCGTCAACAATTTCCTTGATCTGATAGAGAAGTTCCAGCCTGCTCTGAAAATTGCTAAAATATCCGGTATTTAGACCATGGGCAGAGATTAGATCACGTGACATCTCTTCCAATATCTGCAATTCTAATTTATCAAGGCCCCCTTCATCATAGGCACTTCCAATTTGTTTTCCTCTTAATTCCCTTGCCCGGTCGCTATCAGATATTTTTGCCTTATCTTCTTCATTTGACCTATTTAAGTAATATATGATGTTGTTAATTCCGGTTATAAGTCCCATCAGGGGAGTACAAAGGCCAAGCACTGTCATCCCCATTGTTACAACTGCGGATGCAGCACCAACGCCAACCATTGAACCGCCAACGATCGACATAACAGCCGCAACCCCGGCACTGATAGCACAATTTATTCCGGCATGATCCGCCTCTTTCTCAGCCTTTTCGGCCCGCTTTTGGACCTCTTCTTTTTCCTGCAAAAAGCCTTTTATATAGCTAAACTTTTTACCGGCTAAACTTGCTTTTCGTTGCTGATATTTATCGATCATCCCGCCGGAAGAAGAAGATACGCCGGCTTCAGATAAGACAAAATCCGTGGTTATATTTACCTCAAGCATTCCGGCTTCCATAAATAACGCCCGTAGATTTAAAGCTGTGCAGATCATTTTCTGGGCTTCCAGTGCTCTCTCTGTTTTTTTCTTTTCTTTTCCGCCCTGGCCGCTTTCTAAAAGATGAAGCAGACCCTGAGTCTCAAGTTTTTCCAGTTCATCCTGTTTCGGGTCAACAAGAGATTTTTTTAGCATCTCGATCATTTCGTCATCTTCTTTATAACTAGCATCCAATGAGGTTCGCGAATTAAGCCATTCTGCGGTAGCTCCGCCAACTGCACTTGCAATACCGTACCCTATTCCAAAGTAACCAAAACCTCCGCCGACACCAGCCGATAAAAAGCCGCCTAATATCGCTCCACCTGTGCTGATCCAGAAAGATTTTGCCATGTTATCCATAGCAATTGTTTGAGACCGCTCCATGTTGTGCGCCATCTTTAGATCTTGCAGAGCATATTTAGCCGACTCAAAGTTTAAATCTCGGTTCCCTTCCTGGTTTTCAGCTACTGAGTCTACCGTCGTACGATGATCAGACGATGTATTGTATCCCAGCATAATCTTCGCGGCATTCGAAATAATTTCTAGCCGGGTCATAAATATTTCCAAAACAGCATCCCGAATGTCCGAAATACTCTCCCTTTCATCGACCGCCTGCATAAAAGGCTGGTAATCGATCGCTTGAAATCCATCCGATCCTTCTTTAAGCATTGAAGCATTCATTCTCTTTCTTAATATTTCATATTCTCTTCTGTCCAGATCATTCAATACGCTAACTGTTTCATCAACATCACGGTACGCGCCCTCATCAAGGGCAAAAGAATCATATTGAAATTGATCAAGCGGAATAAATTCATCTTCAACGTTAGCGTCCGCAATAGCAGCCCCAGCATATCGGGTACCGCCCGCTGCCATACCGGACGCTACTCCGATCAAAGAAAATGTAATGAATGATGTGCTTCCATATGTACAAAAAGAAACAATGATCGAAGCCACAATGGCAACTATCATGAAAATCATTGATGCAACATTCCATACTTGGCTATCTTCAAGTTTTTCAAGCTGCAGCTTGTCAAAGTTCATCTGGTTGTGCAGTTGTTTTTTCAGCATGGATAAATTCGCAATTTGATCAAACATACCTAGAACATGGACGCTTTGCGCCTGGGCAACTTTTGTCAAAAGTTTTCTCCCAGAACTAGTAGTGCTGATTTGCAGCGCAAGCTGAAGAACAATATCCGAAAGATCGCTTTGCAATAATAAAACATCAATAGTAAGAAGTTGCTTATCTCCTTCTGCAGACAGCTTTCTTCGCAGGCTCAAAAGCTTATTCGTATCAATATCAACGTAGCCATTAGGACGATCAACAAAAATACCCTCTAATCCCTTAGCCGCCTCCAAGCCGACTGGAGATACTGCGTAAAGAACTTTTATTAGAGATTTGATCATCTCCCCAACTGCTTCTTTAAATTTACGGGTGGCTTCGATCCTGGCTTCCATTACATCCTGGCTGTATCCACCGCCGGTGAAGAAGTCGCCGATTTTTTCTCCGGTGGAATCACATTTTTCGTCTGCAGCGCCATATTCCTTTTCATAAATTTCCTGGGCTCTTTCCAAACAAGTAGTAAAGACTTGAGTAATAAATGAATTTAAATTACTGATATATAGGTTGATCGATTCTTCAACATCTGCTCCCCCGCTCCCGCCAACCTTTATGCCGGTATTTATTTCGATCGCAACAGCTTTTCTTTTTTCCCGCCCTTCAATAAGTTTTGTCAAGATAAGCATAATATATGCTTGCGCCATTGCTTCCTGATAAAGCGCTTCAAGCCTTTCTGAATCTGGTAGAGGATACTTCCCCCCGCTTATAATATAATCATCTTCTTCTAAGTTTTCAGTTGCTGCTTTAAATTTTTGCTCCGCTTCATCATAAGCCTTATCTATTGCTGAGTCTTCTGCTCCCTCTGTCCCTGTAGTGCCTGATGCCCCTTCTGCGCCGGACGATCCAGTGATCGCCTGCCGCGAAGTTCCAATCGTTGAATCATCGCTATCTTCCTCTCCGGTATTACGGATATAATTGGGGTCGTCTACTCTAGGGTTTGGTCCGGTCACGTTTTGCGGAACAGAAGAACTTGCGGAAGATCGGATCGAAGCAGTATCAACCGATTTTGTAAGTGATTCGATATATTGCGGTATGTCTTCTGATCGCATATAAACCTGCGCGCCTTCGCAAGCTGCCGAATAATTTTCATTATCTTGCAGACCTATAACGCCCTCAAGTTCTTTTAAATTTACTGGAATATATACCGGCATATTACACGATCCCCCTACATACAATATATCGGGTTAAATAGGCGAAAACTTGTGTTAATCCCAGAGGTTTTTTACGCGGAGGCCGGAACCCAAATAGTACCCTGAGGAGAGGGTTCGATCGACGCCGGAATTGATGGCCCCCTTAAAGCTTCTAAGGCCTTATAAACGGCTTCCCTAGACATTTTACCCAGAACGGTTTCCATATCGGCCACAGTTGGACTGGTCATTCCTGAAAAATTGGCAAGAAAGTTATCCCATTTAAATTTAAGGCTAAAGTTTATATCGTGAAAAGCGCTGGCATTCGGGTCTGCCCCAGGAAATTTTTCAATATATGCTGAATACTTTACTTGAATTGTCCGCAAGACCTCGCTCCCCTGCAGCTCCCCTAAAAAAGATAGTGTGCTCTCTATATCCGCATTCTCCAGCGGTGGTGGCAATTCCCCCTCTAAGGTCTCCTGATCATTGAAAAGCATTGTTTCAATACGGCCAGCAATTACCGGGTTGTTCATATCCAGCCCATCTAAACTTATATCCGCTTTAGAACAGCGCTGAATAAATTCTTGCCAAATTAGAGTTAGTGCGATCTTTTTAGCTTCTTCTTCTGCCGTATTATCTTCCAGCCCTTGATTTGCAAAGTTTCTCTCCATTGCTTCAAATAACGGGGACTCCATTAACCCTTTAAAAGCAGGGTGTTCTTGCATCCGCGCAAGCGATCCCGGAGGAACGGAATAAAAATGCTTTCCTTCACGATATGAATTAAAATTATAGACATCCGATTTATATGCAAAAAGGTGGCGAGCCCGCGTCAAACAGGCTAAGGCGTTGCGTAGAGTGGTAGTCTCTCCCCCAAACATATCTTCAAGCGCTTCCGATGACATGCTGGTAATAAATTTATCATCAGAATTTAGGTCGGAACGCAAGACATCCCACAATTCTTCTGAAGAAACCTTGCCTGAAGCGCTACCCCCTGGCGTTTTTTGATACAACGCTATAATTTTTGCCGCTACCCCTGCTCGATTGGCCCAAGTATATCCATAGCCCCTAAGTATGGGGGGGAGATTTGGAGTATAATTTGAATCCTCCGAATGACTTCCATCGTCAATTAATTGAACGACACACTGCAAAGCCGCTTTATCGTCCGTCATTCTTTGCGGCTGCGGTGGCGCCATTGCAATAATATTGACCGGCGTAGATGTACCCATCCTTCCTGCGCCTGTCGGAACCATTACTGGAGCACCTACCGGAGGTGTCATTTTTTATTCTCCCTCTTTTTATCCTTTAACACATCGACAATTCGCTGAAGCCTCTTGTCATAAATCTTCACTTTTGCTTGAGCATTATTTTTTCTTATCAAAGCCAAGATCCACAAGTAAAGATAAAACAAAACAAAAGCTATCGCAAAGCTAATAAATACAATTGCCCAATTAATTCCTATTTCCAAATTTTTCTCCTATACCAATGGATACTGACTAGGATCCACCAGATCGGCCAAAGGGACCTTTACCTCGCCACTGACCGGATTTCCATCCGGATCTTCTTTTTGCTGAGTCCCCAAACTAGGTTTGTCGTCTTCCAAGGAACTCTTTTTAAGCCCCAACCATTCCGTCCATGATGGCCGGGTAGCCGTTGTCAACATAGGGTCATATTTTCTTTCGTGATATGAAGTTCCCGTTAAAAACTCGTCAATATTTTTTGAAGCCTCTTGGCTGCCCTCAGCCCTTGCTTGATTGATATTTTTTGGCGTTCCCCCATTATCTCTATGACCACTAGGTCTAAACTCAATTGCCATAATTTTATCCTCTCTTACCTATCCTATCGTAACAACTCTTACAAAACTTGCATTTAGTTCACTAATACTTCCTGCAAGATATCACTGTTCTCGATCCGGCTTGAAAATGTATCAATCACTTTGATCGGATGATTTATCAACACTTCATCAAAGATCTGTTTATCGTTCCCGCTGTTCCTTGAAAGAAGGCCTTTGGTTTCAACCGGAATCTGAGCAACTTCTTTCTTGCTTTCCATTGCTGGTTGATAAGAGATTGAAAAGTAATGGGTCGCATTTTCTACAATGCTATAGTCTTGTTTGTAGGCATAATCAAAACTGAATCCATTCAGATTAAGCCCTACTCCGCCTGATAAATTATAGACGGTATCATCCTGTGAGATCGCTGTCTGGTCAACTCCGGCGCGTATTACCAAAATATCCAGCGGCCGGTATTCTGCGCCGCCGTGCAGCAAAGCTTTATTATCCGAGAGGTTAACATCCATTGAAACCAATCCTTTATCGTTGTTTAGCGCGGCTCCTACCGTTACCATTTTTGGCATGGTCTCCTGGTTTCCGCCTTTCCAGTTCACCGATCCCATCGCATTACGAAGGCTGACGCCGCCGCTTATATTTTCTGTTGGTTTATACAAAAGTCCAAGGTCCATTCCTGTTCCACTTGACGATCCATCCAATCCGCTGAAGTTGCTTGATGTTGCTTTTACGCTTGCGCCAACCGATAGTTTTCCTGCTTCCCCATTCAACCGCAAATCTTTTCCCCATGAAAGCAATAACATATTTGAGCCGTAGCTGATACTCTGTGCCGAAGAAATAGATGCTTTGTCGCTGGTTATATATCCAGCCGGTGTTGATGCTGAAAGATAACCTACTCCGATCGTTCCGAACTCTATTGGGTAAACAACTCCGGTGACTTTATAATCCACTTTGTTCAGCAGATTAGCACTCATATTTGTTACGCCCCACTGCTTTTGAAAACCAAGTCCGGCCGGGTTAGCTAATATGGCAGTAGCATCGTCTGCAACCGCGGTATAGGCACTTCCCATTGCTATCGAACGCGCTCCGATCCCTGCTGTTGCAAGGTCAATTGCGTCCCCGGCTATGGCGGTATTTACAAATGAAAATGTGAAAAGAACCAATACGGACGGAAGAATTATTGCCTTCAATATTGTGCTTAGTATCTCATTTTTGGATATCATTTTTATGTTTGGCCCTCCTATTATACTTTCGAACTATGGGAGGGGAAACTTGCATGAATTTGGTAGCTATTTTAAGGCGGTTTTATGGCAAATTATAGCGGTTTATTGACTATTGATAGATACTGATCTCGCCGGCCCCTATTACCTTCCCTTCGACCGTAATAAAGTAAGGATAAACCCCGTTTGAAAGAACGCTTCCAGTGAATGATTTTCCATCCCAAGTCGGCTCATTTTCACCGATCTTGCCGCCGTTATTGCCGGCTGAAAAAGCTTGCGTATAAACCATTTTCCCAGTGAGATCATATATCATGAGTTTCACATCAGCATCTTTGGTCAATTTATAATTGATCGTAGTGCTTTGTATACCTGGTTTGAATGGGTTAGGATAATTGATCGCGATCCCTTGAAGTTCCGCTTTATCAAACACTTTAACACCCGAGATCGTAAGGGTACTCTTTTTCCCCTGCATATCTTCCGCTTCTATTTCAATATCATGGATACCAGGCTCCAGCTCGATCTCCATTTTGGGGCTAAAGGAGGTTACGACAGAAGAAGCGTCAACGTTCATTGCTCCAACTACGGACGCGGTTTTAATTTTACTTCTGTTTTTATCAACTATAATTACGACATTTTTAATGCCATTTTCATCTTTTAAAGATATGCTTATTTTGGGTTTACTGTTTACCACAAGACCATTTTTAGTTTTATTCCCATCTATCGTAGCAGAGATCTCCGGCCCTTTATTATTTACAATTTCCGTTGGTTTTACTTCCGTCGGTTCAACTTTCACGACATTAATAGGCGCTTCGATCGGCTCTATTGGAGTTACTTTAGCCGCCACCGAAGTCGAAGTTGCTAAAAGACTTATCTCAGCTGAATGTCCGCTCCGTTTTTCAACTCCTCCAACATCTGCCACTGCAACAACAATATAATTATATATATTTCCTTTTTCAACATTAGCGTCTTCAAAGGTAGCTTCCTTAACAATTCCTACCCTCTGATATAATCCCCCAACTCTTCGATATATCCGGTAACTGGTTGCGCCCGGGACGCTGGACCAGCTTAGTTTGTTCTCTTTCCCTTTAATCCCGGAAGGATAAGCAAGATAGTTTCCTGATTCGAGTTTTAGCTTTTTATTATAACTTCCGGTTGAGATCGCGGGCGAAACCTTTCCTATTTGCGCACCTTCAACCTTTGCCGCACCACCATTCCCGGAGATCCACATCGTATAGCTGTTTTCCGGGTTTATCCCCGGCATTTGATCGGTAGAAACACGCACAATACTTAAATTTGGGATATAACCCTTTGGAGAGGCTGTTTGTTTTTCAAGTTTATAATTGAAGCTCATTTCGGTTTGGATCAAATCATCAGAATTATTGTAATAGACGATAAAATTAACATTTTTTTGAGCTTTCGCATCTAATTCCATCGGGGTCCAGATGGAGACACCATAGCTGGCAAAAGTAAATAGAAACAATGCAATTAAACTAATAATTAATTTTTTCATATCTATACCTATTAATATAATCGTCCCCACCTCTCAAAAACTTGTATCCCTTTGGTCCCTATCTCCAGCCGTTCGCATTCTTGGTAACCCATACCTTGAACGGCTTCCCTTTTACCATCGGCTGCGCAACATCTGCACTTAGCCACGTCCCATCATTTTGATACGCATATTGGCATTCAATTTCCGGCGGTTGTGCTGCATTATCCCTTGTTCTAATAAAGATAGTGTCATTTGGAACCTTATTTTCTATCATAGCGCCAATAGATCGAGCTAGAAATGCAGTCGTCGAAAGATCGCCTACATGTGTTAGCGGAACCGACGCCCAGTTCTCATTCCCCAACGCGCCTGGGTTAGTTAAATTAAACGTAACCACGCCATCCGCCGGGACTTCTCCCAGGGCATACCACCTGAAGCCCTGTAATACTTCCACCTCAAACATAGCTCCGGGTCTTATTACATAATTCCTTATTGCATCATAATTCGTCCAGCTCCAGCTGCGTATCGCATAGGTTCCCACTGTTTGCGTCGGTATTTTTGTCTCATTATTAAATGTCCGCATCGTTATTTGATTCCCTGCATTCGGAAATGCGGCACCAATCGACATTGCCACAGTGCTAAATGTCGAAAGATCTGTGGACAATGCGCCTCCTACTAGAGGAATAGATATCCAGTTCATGCCTGCTGCCAGGTCAAATGGGTAGGCTCCCAGTTTCTTGTCCGTCATCTCCGAAGCTATCCCTTGCCTATTTACCGCCTTTACCGCATAGTAGGTCGGCACATTCGGAAGCGGCATATCTTTCCATCTATCCACATCACCCAGAGAAATTTCTGTTGCGCCATTAAAATCTGTCGGATTGAGCGACTTGTATACTCTATAGGCGTTCGCACCCACAACAGCCCTCCACCTGAGTTCTATTCCATCCGCTCTATTGGCTATAAATACCCATTCAGGTTTCGCCGGACCGTCCAATACGATGGTTACCCCTACTGGGGCTGATAAGGTCACCCGCCCCGTGTTATCGATCGCCTTAGCTTGAAACGTATATTGTCTCGCTTCCCATGCCGGCAAATTATTTCCCGCTGTCGTTATCTGCCATTTCACTCCATCAAATACCGCATCTCTCCAACTTTCTTGTCCCCAGCCAACTCCATTCCAATATTGGCCATCCTTTATTATTGCTATTTGTACGCTTATTAGTCCCTGTGCATCTTCCGCAATACAATCAACCGACTGTATCGGACCAACTGTCGAGCCATCTAACAGATTTGATATCCTCACCGTCGCTGCGTTTTGATCCAGGATTATACTTGCCGATATTTCTCCATTTGCGCCAAGAACATTTCCTGCCCTGTCTTTGTACTTAACATAGACCCGTTTCTCTCCATCTCCATTCGATAGTGTCCAATTCGTCCTGGCAACATTGTAATTTTCCCAGACACCATCCCCAAAGTTTGCAAGATTGCTTATCATCATCTTTTCTACACCCGACACTCCATCAACCGCTGATAATGTGAGATTTACATTTGCGGCTGCCGCATAGGCCCCTTCATTAATGCTTATCGTTCCATTTGTCGGAGGAGTTCTATCTACTGTCACCACCCCTCTCCCGCTCATCACCTCTCCACCCAGCAGCGCATTCCCTACAACCAATATCTCATTTGCTCCTTCTACAGCATTAGCGGGAACAACATATGAGTATGTATAATTTAGCCCAACGGGAGCATTGGCTCTTACGGCTGGATTTCCTCCTACCGTAATCACAGGATCGGCCGCCATTGCTTTGCTTGCTGTAAAGGTAATGGCTACGTTGGTCATTGCCGCAGCATATATTGGAGTTGCCGTAACCGCACCGATCGCTCCTTGCACCGTACTTATTGTTACTTGATATCTATCCGCATTTGTTACGATCGATGCATTCCCTGCACGATCGATCCCTTTTGCAAATATGTAATATTCCCCATCCGCTAATACCGCGGGTAAATTATTGCCCGTTATACTCCAACTGTCATACTGCTGGCCGGCTGCGGCGGGTATCGGTTGTGCTTCCTTCCATGCGCCAGCCAAAACCAATTCTGATATCTCCGATGGTCCGTCTTCCCATCCCATCGCGCCATTACCCGTCCAATATTGATATGCATTTGGGACATTGAGTTTCGGTCTCCTCAGTGTCACCAATACTCTACCAATTCCGCTTCCACCAACATTATCTTTTACTCTTCCACTTATCGTTGGCATACTTACTGGATTGTTGCTCGGTACATCTATGATCGGCTTATCCGGTGCAACTTTATCAACCACAAACGTATGCGTCGTATCTGCCGCCATCACATTCCCCGCCATGTCTGTCCCGCCACTCACCTGCACGCGGTTCTCGCCATCGGCTGTTTCTTGCGCATTCACGACAAACGCGCCTCTCCATACTCTTCCAGCCGCATCCCAGCCGCCATTCGGTATATTTGTATTTACACTTTGGTTATATGCACCATTTACCCCATAGCGCACGCTCAATCCAGCGTTTGTATTCATCGGCTCGCTAAACGTTAACGTAAATCCTACTGACGTCGCCACTTTTGCCGCACTTGGGATTATTTCCATACTCGCTATTGTCGGCAAAGTTCGATCGATCGTTACATGTCCGGTTACGTTCGTTGGCACACCAAGCCAGCTTGTTTCTATCGATACTAAATTATCCCCTTCAACCGCATTCCCTGGGACCAAATACCCATAGGAACATAAATATGTCCCATTTCTTTCTACTGGAGCATTTTTACGCCTTGCGTCCCTTCCGCCCACCCTCACAACCGGATCTGTCTCCAATGCTTTTGTTACTGTAAAAGTAATATTTATATCCGTCCCTTCTTTAGCTAAAATCGGACTAATTGATATTTCCCTTATTGATCCCTGGGCTGTATCTACTGTCATACGCCGCATAAGAGATAATGTCGGACCATTCCCCACATTATCAATTGCCCTGGCCTGAATTGAATATTCTCCATCATCCCACACCGCAGGTAGGTTGCTTCCAACCGTTGTTATCCGCCACTTACCATTTTCTGGAACTGCGCTTCTCCAATTCTCAACTGCTTGAAATGTATTCCCATCCCAATATTGGGCGCCTCTCTTTATCGCTATCTCTACTCCCCGAATCCCTGTCCCTACATCCGTTGCAGAACATTCCACTAAAGGAATACCGTTGTTTACATTGATCTCGGCATCGCTTGCCGGCACATCTATCGTCGGAATAGCCGGGGCAACTTTATCGACTACAAACGTATGCGTCGTATCTGCCGCCATCACATTCCCCGCCATGTCTGTCCCCCCACTCACCTGCACGCGGTTCTCGCCATCGGCTGTTTCTTGCGCATTCACGACGAACGCGCCTCTCCATACTCTTCCAGCCGCATCCCAACCGCCATTCGGTATATTTGTATTTACACTTTGGTTATATGCTCCATTTACCCCATAGCGCACGCTCAATGCAGAATTTACATTCATCGGCTCGCTAAAGGTAAGAGTGAAATTTACTGACGTCGCCACTTTTGCCGCACTTGGGATTATTTCCATACTCGTCAAGGTCGGAACCAGAGAATCAAATGTTATCGCGTCTTGTGTTGATATTACGGGGCTCCCATAGACATCTTTCCCTTCAAACGTTACTCTTGTCTCCGCACCTTCGCTTATATTATTAAGTTTCACATCATCATACTGAATAAGTTCCTCTTGCCGCCCATAATCAATCCATTCACCCAATGTTATCGGCAAGTCGCTAATTCCACCGCTAAACTTTATCTTGCTAAATCTTTCAAGGTTTGTTCCTGATACTTTTATCCTGATCTTTTGGCCGCTTGTAAATATACTATCTCCAGGAGCATACTCCGCCCCATTCTTCTGATGCAAAGTCATACTAGGAACACTTTTATCTATTGTCACCGCTAAAGTAGCGCTCCCCTCATAGCCCGCTCTGTCTGTCGCTTTAGCTGTTATCATGCAGGCCCCTTCTACCGTGCTTAATTCTTCAAGAAATTGATTCCCGATCGCCCAAGCAACCTTTTCTTCTCCCTGAAAAGCAAGCTCCCTCCAGCCTGAATCATAGGGATCTCTTCCTTTATCCGCATCTCCCGGCTCTTCTACTCTTATTTTAACGTTGGCAATTCCTGATGCGCTATCGCTTGCCTCGCCGGTTAACATTCCCAAACTTATATATTTAACATCCTTTATCGGATTTGATATCTTGACTACCGGAATATCGCTGTCTATCATAAATTCTTGGCTGTCAAGATCTCCCATATTTCCATTGTATCTTGTTAAATGGTCTCCGCCATCGCCTTCAACAGCGTAGCCCATCGCTTTATCTTTTACTGTCACGCGCACCTTTGCTTGTTTTGCGCTTGTTCCCGGGATCGTCCATGGAATATTTAAATCCGCATCCTCCGGCCGATTCGCTCGCCATGTAATCGGATGGTCGGCATCTATTTGGCCATTTGGAATTAACTGCGGGGCGGTCCACTTTTTTGCCGCTGGATCAAAGGTTACATAAGTTAGCTTTATTGGTAATGTGTTTTTTGGTGAGTTTCCTTCGAATTCTGCCAACCCAATACTCGGAGGATTATTAGGATTTGCGTTGCTCGTATCTAAGATCGTCTTATATGAATCTTCATCTACTTCCCAATTTACCTTTAGCTCATTCCCGCTTGTTAAGATCTCTCCGCCTACGGGATTTATGACTCTCCTTGCCCTTGGCAATTTCTTTACATATACCCTGCCGGCTTTTATTTTTTCATTATTAAGTGCAAAATTATTTAACTCATTACCGCCAAAGATCTTTACCGTACCACCATTGGTGGTGCTGTAATCCGGCTTAATTTCTCTTTCTCCAACAACATTCACTACGCCTCTTGTATCTATATTCCCTTCAATAACCAATCCATTTGGCGTTTCGCATTTTATTAAAACTCCGCCCCCAGCGCCGCCACCGCCCAAACCACCTGATCCACCACCACCACCTTGCCCACCACCGCCAGACCAATCTTCAACACAATTCAAAGCATCGTCATATGATCCATCACCTGAGCTCCCGCCCTGCCCATCTCTATTTAGAGGAACACTAATAACAATTCCGTCTCCTACGTTAACCATCGAATAATAGCTGCCCCCACCTTCACCCTTTAACCATCCACCACCAGCAGCAAACGTACTTTCTCCCTCTGCGCCCTTATCTCCAGGATAAGAGTACCCCACCATAACCCAACCCGGCATGAGTTCGACATTAACAAAGCCTTTCGCCGAACATCTATTATAGCCCCCAATAGTTTTTATTTTTCCATCGCGAGAAAAAGTAAAAGATTCTTTTGCAATTAATTTTAGCTGACCACCCCCATTCCCTCCCATAAATCCAGTCCCACCCTTACCACCGGTACCTCCATAAGCTTTTTCATTATCACTCCAACTGTCATAATCTTCTGAGCTACCACCACCACCTCCTCCTCCTCCTCCTCCTCCTCCAGCGCCCCCTGATCCAAAAAATACATCTTCATCAGAAGAATAATCCCCATTAGCCCCCACTTCTTTGTATCCACCACTACCACCCAAACCACCTACTTTTCCACCACCACCTCCGCCGCCTCCAGCAACAGGAGTATCCGATTTATAACATTTACCTCCGCCACCACCTTCGCCTCCCTTCCCCAACTCTCCAGCAAAATAGCCATTTATATTATTAACAGTAGGCTCAGAATCACTCCCCTTTGGACCACTTCCTGCATGCCCGCTGCCGCCAGTTCCGCGACTGCCCCCTCCCACACGATCGCCAACATCTCCACCAACATAACCGGCCTCGGATAGATCAATTGTCCCATCAAGTATTATTCTCGTTGCATTTATTTTGAGCGCTCCAATACCACCTTCCGATTTCTTTAAGACTTTTATCTCCGCCCCCTGCATAATATGCACTACATCTGCCGTTATTACATATTCGGCTTCAGATGCACTACAATACCTGTCATCCCAAATTAACCCATCCCCTTCTTTGGTGGTCCTACCGATCGTTTGTATGCCGTGCCCTGTTGCAGCAAATGTCAGCGTTGTAAACCCTTCTTCATTCGTTGAAAAATCAACTCCGGCCCTAAATCTTAATACGATCGCTTCACGGCTATAATCTTTCATCGCGTTCTTGGCCGTATCTTTCGCACCACTTATTATTACCTTATACCCTGCATTTGGTTTGTTTTCGCCAATTTCGTCTATGTCCACTACATACGTCTTATTATCTGCCTGCCATATCCCGTTGCTTGTACTAAGTGTTATGGCTGGATCATCATATTTTTCGATCTTTATAATTGGTTTTGAATTTGCGCTGGTATCCATCGGCTCATTGAATGTAAAACTTATTTTATTGAATTTCGCTCCGATGATTGTCCCATTGCCTACCGCTTCATTTACTTTTAAACTGGTTATTATCGGCGGATTCGTATCGCTCCAATAGGCATGGAACTTCTGGTCTGTCCCTCCAACATATATTGCCCCCTCTGCTCTTTTCACTTCATTGTTATCATATCTATCCGTTGAATCAATTGATCCGTAATCTATTGCGGGGGAAGAATAGATCGCTCCTCCAGCAGATTGATTCCATTTCTCTAATCCAGTTTCTCCATCTATTGCATACACATTCCCGTTTGTTGAACCGACATACACTACCCCATTCGCAGCTACCGCGGGAGAAGATTTTATTACACCACCCAACCCCACCGGGCCCCACTTCTTTAATCCTTTATAATCATATGCCCACATCTTCCCATTGCTATCTCCAAAATATATCGCTTGTGAATACTTGTTATTCCCTATCCCCTTTGTTACGACCGCCATTGCTGTTTCAATTTTAGGATTTCCCTCTATTGGTTGAGCCCACATTATGCTTCCATCCGAATAGATCGCTTTTATACTCCCATCTTTCGATCCAATATAAATTATTTCTGCCTTATTTTCATTATCCTCTCCGCTTCCGTCCGCTTTTACCCCTAGCCCGATTGCCGGCGTAGAATACACTGGACTCCCATCTGCATTGATTATTACCGGATTTTGCCATTTAGGCTGACCTGTTGTCGGATTGATCGCATACAGCTTTCCATCATTTGAACCAACATATACCGTTCCATCTATTCCGCTGACTGCTGGCGAAGAACTTAAATACGGCCGTTCTAATGGTACATTCCTTTTTAACTCTGGAAACAGAATCTTTTTTAATAATATCCCATCTAGTGTCGCAGTTAGTTTTATTGAATATAATACCCCGTCTGTATTTGTTATGTAGATCGTCTCGACACCACCCAGCCTATTCTTCGTCAGCGCCGATCTTATCTGTCCGCCTAACGCAACCTCAAAACTATTCTGGACTGTCCCATTTCGTAATACCTTTACCGCATACAACTTCCCATTGTCCGCACCAAAATACACCATGTCATATTCCGGCGTCGTCGGAATTTCTACGCCCACGGCAGGAACTATTGATGGATTGATCACCAGTGGAGCGGAGCGTATGTTAGACCCTTGCGTATCAAAAATCACCGTCATTACATATGACGGTTCGCTCCTATTTCCGCCCGTTTTCATAACCCGATATAGTTTCCCATCATCAGATCCAAAATATATCCCAAAATATCCTATTGCTGGTGAGCTATGTATTTCTCCCCCGGTTGCAACTGATGACCATTTCAGCACATCATCTGCGTTATATTTTGTCGCTCCATCATGTATTACTGTTCCTGTCTTTTGCTGGTTTTGATGTAATTGCGGCCAGGGAGGATCAAACCCTATTGAATTGTCATTTGGATTCGGGACTTGGCCATCGCCAGGACCAGGCCCCGGTATACCGATCCCATTTCCAGGGATCAAAATTTCCAGCCCTCCACCAGGGACGGTCCACGAGCCGGGGATACGGACCGTTATAGTTGGAATTCTATATATATTTCCTGTAGATCCTAATATATTTACGGAAAAGCTACGGTCCCCAGCTGCTGCATTTTTTGTGCTTACATTGACAATATAACTTGTTTGCCCTTTGACTCCCGTTTGCGTATCTACCACTTTTCCATCGATCAATAACTGGACTTGTTTTACACCCTCTTTGATCCCAGCAGTGCTTATTGCTACACCTTTCTTATCCGAGGAAATCTTTAAATTATCTGTTGATATATTATTTGTGGTTATTAACGGAGCCTTGAGTGTTGTTGTTGTAAAAATTGGAGCTTTGACCGTTGTCGTCGTAACGATCGGGGCCTTTACCGTAGTTGTTGTAACAATCGGAGCTTTAACCGTTGTAGTAGTTGCTTTAACAGTAGTCGTCGTCGCTTTCAGTGTAGTTGTTGTAATCTTTACTGTCGGCGTCGTTATTTTTATTGTCGGCGTTGAAAGAACCTGAGCTTGTAAAATTGTGATCGAGGAGAACAGAAGGATAAAGATCGACGGAAGGATCAAGGCTCGCAGTAATTTATTTTTCATTTAAAAATAGCCCCCCTTTTACAGGCAAAGTCATCTTTTTATTTCGAACATAGTTTAACATATTTTTGCCGCAAGAAGCAGCTATTTTCCGCTACACATATATTATCGGAGGGAAAGGCGAAAAACTTGCAGACTAGACTACGGAATTATAAAGAAGGCCTGGCATCGGCTGAGGATTGATCCCGGCGATCTGGCGCCGAACATCGTTTGGATCGGCCAGATTATTTGTTTGAGGAGTAATATTTTTTGTTTGGGAACTTTCGTTCAGGTTAATGCCGCTGATCGCCTTATGGACTCTATCGCCAATATTTTCCAAACTTAAGCCGTTTTTCTGGCTACTTTGGCCAAGATCAAGCTTCCCTAAATTTTGGTCGATCTTCATTTCTCTTTTTCTTCCTTCAATTTATTTAAGATGATCCCGATCTTTTCCAGCGCATCTTCCAATTCTTCATCCAGCGAAAACATTTTGTCCGCTTTGCCGGAAACCTTTTCATCTTTTGCCCAAAACTCAAACCCTTTCCCAGCCCCGGCATAGACCATGGGGACATCGGATTTGCCTTGATTTGTAATTGATAAATTTACGAGGGAGTTCAAAAAATTATTTTCGGAGTTATTGCTAACTTCGCTTTTTGATTTTCCTGATTGGACTATACCGACAGCTTGGGCAATACCTTGTATTTCCATAGTTATATTTTACCTTCCGCTTAACTATCGAAAGAAGTGAGGGAAAACTTGCGTAGGGAAAGAGAAATGCTATTTAAACTCGCCTGGCAACACCGAAACAGAAACAGAATGGACACTCCTATCTTTTTTCGCATAAGAATAATCCAATAAAAATGCGCCTAATTTTATCCCGCCGCCGCAAGCCAAATAGCCGCCGTCGGTCCCACCTCTAATAGACAATTCTCCCAGCTTATATTCACCGCCGAAAGCATTATCTTCCAGGCTTAGGATCAAATTATTACCCAGCAAATGGAGCGCGCCGCCGATTATAAATTTCCCCCGCTGATCCTCATAAGGAGAAGCCGCACTGCTTTCAGTTTTGCCATTCATAATATTTTGCAGGGTTGCACCAATCGAGACATATTCATTTGCGATGAAATAGGAAGATAGATCAAGATCGATATTTGATCCGACATCATCTGATCCGCCGTAAATATTGCTTAATTTTCGGCTGGCAAGCTTCAAGTTCATCCCAAAAGATAATGATCCCATGCTCTTTGGAACTTTTATGCTCTGGTTTAATTCTTTTGAAACCGATAAATAGACCGTTTGAGAATTATAGCTAAATGCACCTTTTGGATCGGTCTTTCCAATGTAGCCTATACCGAAACCTGCCAGCGAAGTTTTTTCCACACCGCCAAACTGCAAATATTCCCGCCCAACATCCCGCCTCGTGGAAAACAAAAGGATCTCTTTTCCAATCTTAAAAAGTGCCGCCGGATTTGAAAAAATAGCGTTGGCATCATCGGCCAACCCCACAAATGCCCCACCCATGCCGAGCGGACGGGCGCCTAAAATGTCTGTAGCACGCGCATATGGACAAAAGAAGATCAGCAAGCAAGCAGCAAGTAAAAAAACAAATATTTGTTTATTATTCATTAAAAAGTAGAATTGGGCTGAAGCCTGGTTTTTACCGGTACTTGAGAAGATGCCCTTACAACACAACGGTTTGCGATCACACTCCCATCAGCGATATGCGCCCCTTTGCCAATATGGCAAAAATTACCAATAACAGACCCTTCGATCTTTGCTTCTTTGCAGACCACAATGTCCGACCATAAGACCGATCCGGAAATTATCGCGCCGTCATCAATGACCGTTTTATCTCCTATGACCGCATCTTTAATATACACATTTTCTCCGATCACGCAGCGATCACCGATAATTACCGAGCCTTCAAACCGGGCCGAAGACGCGATCCGCTCTCTTTCACCAAGCCAGACCGAACTGGAAACTTTGTTCCCATGAATATTGATCTGAACCGAGCCCTTCATAGCATCATAATTTGATTGAATATATTTTTTAAGCCCGCCGACATCATTCCAATATTCGACCATTTTATACCCATAGATCGGAGCTTTATCTGCGACAAGTTTTGGGAAGAGCTGTTTCCCAAAATCATAAAATCCGTCCGGGATCATCTCCAGTATTTCCGGCTCAAAAATATAGATGCCGGTATTTGCCAGATCGCTTATAGCATCCTCTTTCTTAGGCTTTTCCTGAAAACCGGTTATTTTACAATTCTCATCTATTGCAACAACTCCAAATTCCTTTACATCAGGAACTTTTGATAAAGCGATCGTTGCAATGGCTTTGCTCTTTTTATGGAATTCGATCATCTTCCCAAGGTTTATGTCCGTTAGCGCATCCGATGAAAGGACAACGAAAGTTTCATCCGTTTTAGCGATCTTCTTTGCCATGAACTTTACCCCGCCGGCCGTTCCAAGCAAATTCTCTTCAAAAGAATATTCAAGATTTACTCCAAAATTATACCCGTCGCCAAAGTAATTTTCTATCTGCTCCGGATGATAATGGATATTTGCGACAATATTCGTCAAACCATGCTTTTTAAGGAGTTCAATATTGTGCTGCATCGTTGGGATATTAACGATCGGTACCATCGGTTTTGGGACCGCGATCGTAAGCGGCTCAAGCCTTGTCCCATAACCGGCAGCTAGAATAAAGGCTTTCATTTATCCATTTTCTTGATCCGGCGAAGATGCCGTTCATCACCGGAGAACGGAGTGTTGAGCCAGGTATCGAGGATCTTTAGCGCGTCATCTTTTTTTATGGTCTTTCCACCAAGGCAGAGAACATTTGAATCTCCATGCTCCCGGCTCTGTCTGGCAGAATAATCGTCATAGGCATTCACCGCTCGGATCCCCTTCACCCTATTAGCAGTGATCGTAACGCCAACCCCGGAGCCGCAAACTAAAACCCCCCGATCAAACTCTTTTTTAGCGACGCTTTCCGCCACCGGGAAAGCAAAGTCAGGGTAGTCACAAGAATCAAGCGAATTTGTCCCAAAATCTTTTATCGTATGCCCCTTTTCAACCAGATATTTTTTTAACGTTTCTTTTAGCTCATATCCTCCGTGATCGCTCCCAAATGCTATTTTCATAATATTTGTTCCTTCATCTCCCTTACCGCATTTTTTAAACCGACTTCAGTCGCCCGCGCAATGATCGAAAAACCGATATTTAATTCTTCGATCCCCGGTATTTTGACAATTGGCATAACATTATTATAATCCAGCCCGTGTCCGGCATTTATCCTAAGTCCGATCAAGCGCGCTTTTTGAACCGCAATGCCGATCTTTTCTAATTCTTTAGGGCTACTTTTTAATGAATATTTTCCGGTATGGATCTCAATAAAATCAGCCATTAGGACGGCAGCGGTTTCAACCTGTTTCAGATCGGGATCGATAAACAAACTTACGATTATTCCTGCTTTTTGCAGTTTTTTAATGATCCTCCCAAATTTGGAGTTCAAATTCAAACCACCTTCGG
>JBAYJF010000006.1:0-30282 GCA_041665245.1 Candidatus Margulisiibacteriota bacterium
AAGCGATCGCTTTTTCCAATTGATCCTCAAAAGTAACATAATGCGTCCCCGGAAAAACTGCGATCTTCTCTCTAACGGAGAGCTTTCTCCCCGAAACCGGTTCAACTTCGGATATTTTGCTGATCCTATCTCCATCAAGTTCGATCCGGATCAAGGTCTTTTCATAAACCGGCATAATTTCAACAACATCTCCCCTCACCCGAAACTTACCCCGCTTTAATTCAATATCATTTCGCTCATATTTGATCGAAACAAGCTTGCGAATAATTTCTTCTCTTTCTTTCTTCTCGCCCACCTTCAATTCGATCATCCCCCGCAGATAATCCGCCGGAGTGCCAAGGCCATAAATACAGGAAACGGAAGCAACAACGATCACATCCCGGCGGGTAAGAAGAGACATGGTCGCCTCGTGGCGCAGACGATCCAGCTCTTCGTTTATTGCAGAGTCTTTTTCAATGTATGTATCGGTATGAGGGATATAAGCTTCCGGCTGATAGTAATCATAGTAGCTGACAAAATATTCGACTGCATTCTTGGGGAAAAATGACCTGAATTCCTGACACAACTGCGCAGCTAGGGTCTTATTTGGAGAAATGACCAAGGTCGGCCGCTGAACCTCTTGGATAACGTTGGCCATGGTAAAAGTTTTTCCGGATCCGGTAACACCCAGCAGAGTTTGATAGTCATTTCGAGCCTCTAAGCCTTTCACTAGTTTTTCAATCGCTTTAGGCTGATCTCCTTGAGGCTTAAAATTTGAAACTATTTCAAACTGCGGCATTGATCTTTATCATTTCCTGATCTGCTTTTTTATGGAATTCTTTCAGCGAACCATCGTTTTTAATTAAAACATCCGCCATTTCCAAATATTCTTTTTGCGGAAGCTGGGAATTGATCCGCTTCAGCGCGTTTTCTTTGGACGATCCTTTTCTAAGCAATCGCTTCAGTCTTCTCTCCCTGGACGCCATAACGACCCACACCTGGTCGACAATTTCTATTAACCCGATTTCCTTTAACACTGCCGCATTTATTACTATTAGAGTTGGATGCTCTTGTATTAGATTTATCACAGCTTCTTTTAATGCCGGATGAACGATCTTGTTCAATCGATGCATAGCGGCTTTATCGGAAAATACAATTGCACCAAGTTTCTTGCGATTGATGATGCCGCCGCGATTTAGCACTTTTGATCCAAAAGCGGCAACTAACTTTTGCCAAACCGGAGAATGGACCGAATATAATTCATGGGCAACCTTATCAACATCAAGCACATAGGCGCCGTTTTTCATAAATAACTTTGCAAGCTCGTCTTTCCCGGAAGCGATCGGCCCTGTTAAACCAATAATCATAAATAACTCCCTATTTTTTATGATTATATCACCAAATTAACACTTTTTGAAAAACCGGCGCTAATTCTCTGTAGAAATATTGAGCTTCTCTCCATCAGTTTGCATGCTTATAGTGCCCAACTCATCCGTCCGCAGGACTTTAATGCCTCTCTCCGCAAATGAACCCAAGACCCCAATATTTGGCAAATGGTAGACATTTCGCCTGCCAACGCTTATCACCGCGATCTTTGGGGAAACATTGTCCAAAAAGCCGGGCGAGGAAGAAGTTGTGCTCCCATGATGGCCAACTTTTAACACCGTTGAATTTAATGCATCGCCTTCCTCCCGGCTGATCTCCTGCTCACCCTCTTTCCCAAGGTCTCCGGTAAAAAGAAAAGAAACTTTTTTATAACTTAAGCGTATTACGACCGAATTATTATCGTCTTCCATGTCTGCCAGCATAATTTTTGCCGTTATTCCGTTATCGAGTAAAATGGTTTGCCTGTTTTTTGCCAATACGCTGCAGACTATTTCCCTTCCCAAGATTTTATCGGTCTGGATCTCTTTGACCGCTTCAAGGAGCCCGTTCATATGATCGGCATGCCTATGCGTAATGACCGCAAGGTCCAAATGGTTGATCCCTTTTCTGCGTAAATATGGAAGAAGAAGCCTTGTACCGATCTTATCCCTCTCGCCTTGTTTCTTCCCTTTCCCTCCACCATCGATCAGGATCGTTTTATTTTCCGGCGTTCGGACCAAGATCGAATCGCCCTGTCCAACATCGATAAAGTCGACCTCAAGGCGGACGGGAGACAAGATCCCGCACCACAAATACGCCGTGAAAAGAAAAGCAAAAGCTAACAGCGGCATAAAACTTGGTCTTTTATGTTCTTTAGCTTTTTCTAAATAATAAATAAGGACAAAATAATAAATTATCACCGCTATAATCGGGACAGGTCCGATCGAAAAACAAGCTCCGGGAATAGAGCCGACTGTCCGCGATACTAAATTAACAAAACTGAGCATAAGCGATTCCGTTTTCCCCAGGACGATTGCCAGCGGCGCAAAAACAAAACCGATGCTTACAACTATTACGCCAAGGACAACGATAAATTCTACCAATGGAAGAACAATAATATTCGCCAGTATCCCTCCGACAATGACCTGATTAAAATGATAAGCAATGATCGGCATTGTAGCCAACATTGGCGAAAGTGAAATTGACAACATCTTCGATATCGCTTTTGATAAGATCAGCCCTCTAAAACTTATGCCGCTAATAATTTCATCCATTATTGGTGAAACATACAAGAGCGACCAGGTGGCCGCAAATGAAAGCTGAAAACCGATATCAAGCAAGGTATGCGGATTTATTATTAATAATATCAGCGCGGATAGAGAAAGCGCTGAGATAGCATTATTCTCTCTTTCAAATAGCATCCCGATCAAACCAATTTATCCCATAATGCCCGCACGGACAATTGAAGCTCCTCCCCCGGTAACAACGATCAACATTATGTTAAACAAAGTTGCAAAAAAGAAAGTGATCCCCATCGGGAAATTAAATAGCTTGCTGATACTTAGAATTAATCCTAATAGAATTGATATTTGAGTTCCCGACACCACCAGGAGATGAATTAAGCCTGATCTCCTGTAGTCAGAGACTAGATCCTCGGATAAGGGCGAAACGGAGGTTCCAAGTAAAATGCTTCCCAGAAGCGAGGCATCGTTCGGCGGCAATATTTGCGTCAGCGTCAGGTTAAATTTTTGCCTTATAGTGTCTGCCACCGTTGAAATAAGATCTCGTTTTTCGATCTTATTATTCTTAAATTGGCGAATAGGCGGCGCAACAGTTTGAACAGCAAAAATACCAACAATAAATACCATTATCAACAATACATAGGATAAATTAATCTTCTTAAGAATTGCATATATTGAAAAGGCAGCAAAAACAACTATTGCAGAAAATATAATGCTCCCTTCTATTTGGATGCTTTTCCCAAAAAGGATCCCAAAAATATAGCTTATTGTGATTAAAACAAAGGGGATCTCCATTTATAGAATAATTCTGCTTTTTATTTTTTCCAGCCGGCTCTTGCCGAACCTGGGGATCTCCAGAAGCTGCTCGATCTTTGTTATTCGCCCCTTACTTTTGCGATATTCGATGATTTTTTTCGCAAATGAATCTCCGATCCCTGGCAGAGAATCGATCTCCTGCTGGCCTGCAATATTGATATTGATCGGTTTTATTGGATCGTTCTTTTTACTGGCCTTTCTATTTTGAACAGAAATTTCATCCTGTTGAGGCTCAGACATGATCATTATTGCCGGAATATATATTTTTGCGCCATCTTTGATTTTTTCTGCTAAATTTATTTGCGAAAGATCGGCAGTTCGAAGGGCTCCGCCAGCCAATTCAATAGCATCCATAACTCGGTCGCCCTCTTTTAGTTTATAGACCCCCTCTTTTATTACCGCGCCGGAAATATGGATAAGCAGCTCTTTTCTTACTTCAGTCGAAGGGGTTTCTATCTTTATTTCTTTGTTTCTTGAGGATAGATTTTGATAAGCCGTTATTCCTAATCCGATGATAAGGGACAAGATCAAACCAATTATGATGAGCTGCTGTTCTTTCGTTAAATCGAGGTTCATACAAGAGAAGAAGCAAGGTTCTTGCCAAAGAGGCTATATTTTCTGGTAAAGCTTCAGAATATCCTCAACATAGAGCTTTGTCTCCGCCGAAAAACCGCCTTGGCGGGAAACCGCATTGGGACCCTGGAAATATGCCGCCAGGGCATCTGACGCTTTTCCGCCAAACCTATCAAGCATCGACTTCAAGTATCTTACTGATCCTTTTATGTTTTCGTCAATATTATAAGCATCGTCAATATTTAATCCCTTGGCCGTTGAGGGTAAAAGCTGGCCGATCCCTTTTGCGCCGGAAGAAGAAGTCGCTTTCGGATTGAAGCGTGATTCGCGCGCAAAAAGAGCCGCGGCCAATTTTGGATTTACATTATAGTTTTGTGAATATCTGACGATGCAATTTGATATTTCATCGGCTTCTTCCGGGGGTCGGTATTTCAACACATATTTTTGTATAGAAGCTTTGACCTCCGCTTCATCCGACACATCAAAAGTTCCAGCAGGCTGCTGGACATTTACTTCCTGGTAGATAATGCTGGGCAATTGCGGTTTTGGAGCCGGATTATTGTGTCCGCCGAGGCTGGTTAAGATCGAAACAGCAAACAGAATTGCAATAACTGCTGCCGTATCCATGCTTTACCTCTTTTTTAGTAGATTGGGGATAGCCGAATAATAGGTATCTTTGATCTTTTTCACCGGAACATTAATAAGCTTCTTCTTCTTTTTATGGATATTTAGCGATTTTCCGCCAACTTTTCCGATTATTGAACATGGGACCTGATTTAGCATCGCGATATCGGATAAAGAAAAGATGCTTTTTGCGGAGATCGTGATCAAAATTCTAGACTGGGCCTCGCCAAAAAGAAGTCCGCCATTTGAGATCTTATCGCTCAAATTTATGGTTGCTCCCTTTCCAGAAAGGAGGCAGCATTCGGCCAGGGAGACGGATAATCCGCCTTCCGACAGGTCATGTGCAGATTTCACGATCCCAACCTCAATTGCCTCCAAACACACTTTCTGTACCCTTTTTTCAAGATCAAGATTTAATTGCGGCAGGCCAATATCTTCTTCATTCTGCCCCAGAAGGACAATAATATCTCCATTATCTTTAAAAGGGGCCGTGCAGCGTTTTTCAATATCTTTCACAATGCCGACCATTCCGATCGTAGGCGTTGGAAGGATCGGGCCAGTCGGACTTTCATTATAAAAAGAGACATTCCCTGAAATGACCGGCAAATTAAAAAACTTACAGGCGGCCGTTATCCCCTCAACGCAGGCTTTAAACTGGTAGAAGCGATCCGGCTTTTCAGGGTTGCCGAAATTAAGGCAATCCGTCACGGCGGCCGGCTCTGCGCCGGTAACGACCAGATTGCGGGATGCTTCAGCGATCGCAATTTGCGCGCCGATAAATGGGTCCAGCTGGCAATATTTTCCGTTGCAATCGGTGGTGGCGGCAATTCCCCAATTTTTATCCTTCACCCTCAAAACAGCCGCATCCCCTCCGGGATAAATAACCGTGTTTGTCTGGACCATATGATCATACTGTTCAAAAACACTTCTCTTACTCGCAATATTCGGATCAGATAGCAATTCCAAAAGCTTTTTATTTGGATTTTTTATATTCTTTATTTGGGATTTGTGATTTGTGATTTGTGATTTTTTAAAGGGCATATCATATATCGGCGCTTTCGCCAGCTCTTCGGTAGGAATTTCGGCAACGATCTGGCCCTTTTGCTTGATAATTACTTTTGGTTCGGCAATAACATCTCCGATAACAGCCGCCTCGAGCCCCCACTTTATATAAATATCAATAATGGGTTGTTCTTTTCCTTTTTCTACGCAGAGAAGCATCCGCTCCTGCGATTCAGACATCATTATTTCATACGGTTCCATCCCTTCTTCCCTTAAAGGAACCTTATCCAGGTCGATATCCGCGCCAACACCGCCGGCATGGACCATTTCCGAAGAAGAACAGGTCAAGCCCGCGGCTCCCATATCTTTTATCCCTAGAACGCCATCCGCAGAAAGGGCTTCAAGGGTCGCTTCGATCAAACATTTTTCGGTAAATGGATCCCCAACTTGGACTGTCGGTCTTTTTTCAATTTCACCCGCGGAAAACACGGTCGAGGCAAGAACAGAACATCCGCCGATCCCGTCTCGTCCGGTCTTTGAACCGGCATAAATGATAGGATTGCCGATCCCGGTCGCCTTACCCCGCGCGATCTTATCTCTTGGACAAATACCGATACACATAACATTGACCAGACAATTGCCGGCATAGGCATCATCAAAATAAATTTCTCCGCCAACGGTTGGAACACCAACACAGTTACCATAAAATTGGATCCCGTCAATTACCCCATTAAAAATATATTTATTCAGGGAATTATTTAATTGGCCAAAACGGAGCGAATCAAGCAGTGCGATCGGACGCGCCCCGGAAGTGAAAATATCGCGAATTATTCCACCGACCCCGGTAGCTGCCCCTTGCTTTGGCTCAACTTGCGAAGGATGGTTATGCGACTCCATCTTGAAAATTATCGCCATGTCGTCATACACAAAACCGCCGGCATCTTCGCCGACCAGGCTTTCATATTTTCCATTTTGGGGGAACATTTTTAGATATTTTCTGGAGCGGGGATAGCCGCAATGCTCTGACCATTCTACGGAAAACATAGCAAGTTCGGTATTTGACGGCTCGCGGTTCAATATTCCCAGAATTCGCTGGTACTCATCGTCTCTTAAACCAAGTTCTGAATATAGTTTTTTATCCGACATGATAATTTGAATTTTAACATTTTAAGAAGTGAAAAACAAACTTAAAGAATTATTAGCCGAGTTTCTTTTTTTCTTCGTCCGTAACGCCTTTGATCGTGAGGTTGATCCTGCCGGCGTCATCTATCTCGATAACTTTAACGATAACTTCGTCATCAAGATTTACGGCATCTTCAACTTTAGCGATCCTCTGCGGTGCAACCTGGCTGATGTGGACCAGTCCGTCTTTTCCACCCGGAAGTTCGCAAAAAGCACCAAAGTTCATGATCCGAACAACTTTAGATTTAAATACATTTCCAATTTTCGGCTCAAATGTCATATCGTCAATTTCTTTTCTCGCTCTTTCAGCCGCTTCAGAATCCGGCGTTGAAATAAATACCCTACCGTCATCTTCGATGTCGATCTGAGCACCGGTCTCTTCAATAATTCTCCGAATATTCTTCCCGCCTGGTCCGATAACCATTCCGATCTTTTCAGGATTTATAGTAAATGAGATCACTCTTGGTGCATACTGCGAAAGTGCTACTCTCGGCGCTTTAATAACAGCTTCCATCTTGTCTAAAATTATTAAACGGGCAGTTTTTGCCTCATCCAATGATTTTTTTACAATATCAAACGAAATACCACTGATCTTAATATCCAGTTGGATAGCGGTTATCCCTTTGCGGGTTCCGGTAACCTTGAAATCCATATCTCCGAAATGATCTTCCAGTCCCTGGATATCCGTGATCGTTACGGCTTTATCACCTTTGGTAATAAGCCCGATCGAAATTCCAGCAACCGGCGATTTAATTGGGATACCTGCATCCATAAGCGCCAGAGTCGATCCGCAGGTCGATGCCATTGATGTTGATCCATTTGATCCCAACACTTCAGAAACCAAGCGGATGGTGTATGGAAAATCTTCTTCGGAAGGAATAACAGGAACAAGCGCTTTTTCCGCCAGCGCGCCATGTCCGATCTCTCTGCGACCCGGGCCGCGAAGCGGCCTAACTTCTCCGACCGAATAGGCCGGGAAATTGTAGTGGTGCATATACCGTTTTTCTTCTTCTTCTTCGATCCCTTCAAGCCTCTGTTTTTCACCGACAGAGCCTAGTGTTGCGATCGTTAGTACTTGAGTTTGTCCCCTGGAAAATATCGCAGAACCATGTCCGCGCGGGAGGAAACCAACTTCACAGTTGATCTCTCTGATCTCATTATATTTTCTTCCATCCGGGCGTTTTCCTTCTTCAATGATCAAGCGCCTGATGATCTCTTTTTGGATCTCTTCAATAACTACTTTATAATCCGAAGGACGCTCTTTCTGGATATCCTTTAATTCAGGATGCTGTTCCAGTTTTTGTTTAATTTCATCTTTGATCGCTGAAATGCGATCATCTTGCTTATCTTTTTCCGTAATTCCCAAAGCTTCTTCGATCTTTTTTGAGGTTTTTTCTTTTACAAAAGACTCTATCCTGTCATCAGGATGATAAGTGTCATATTTTGCTTTCGTTTTTCCAATTAATTTGACCAGTTCTTCCTGGAGCTTGATCAGATCGCGGATCTTATTGTGTCCTTCTTTGATCGCTTCGAAAACTTCATCTTCGGAAGATTCATTGGAGGAGGCTTCAAGCATAGAGATCGAGTCTTTATTGCCGGCAATTAAAATATCCATCGATGATTTCTTCATCTGCTCAACGGTCGGGAAAACGATCAATTTACCGTCAACTTTGGCAACTCTAACGGCCGCGATCGGACCGACAAAAGGGATCTCGGAAATGGATAATGCGGCAGATGCTCCGATTATGCCTAAAACATCCGGAGTATTTTCCTGGTCATAGGAGAGAGGCGAGCAAACGACTTGAACATCGTTGCGGTATCCATCGGGAAACATTGGCCTGATCGGCCGGTCAACTTTGCGCGCATTCAAGATCGATTTTTCGGTAGGCCGCCCTTCTCTTTTGAAAAAACCTCCGGGGATCTTTCCGACCGCATAAAGCTTCTCTTCAAAATCAACTAGAAGAGGGAAAAAATCAATGCCAACTCTTGGAGTATCGGATGCCGTTGCTGTTGAGAGGACCATTGTATCGCCCAGGCGAATAATAACTGCACCGCCAGCTTCTTTTGCTACCCTGCCCGTTTCTAGGCTTAATACCCTACCATTGCCCAGATCTAATTCTACTGTTTTGATCATTAAATGCCTAAACTAGAAGTAACCTTTTCCAGCCTGTTTTGGTCATTTCCCTTGAGGTAGTTCATCAATCTCTTTCGCTGGCCGACTAAAATGAGAAGGCCTCGGCGGCTATGGTTATCGTTCTTATTCTTTTTTAAGTGCTCGACAAGCTGGTTAATTCTTTCCGTCAGCAATGCGATCTGCACCTCTGGAGAACCAGTATCACTTTCATGTTGTTTGAACTTTTGGATCACGTTCGTCTTAGTATCTTTTTTTAATGCCATTACAATCATTATAACACAACCCCTTTGCGCGAACAATATCTTTTTTTATTTGCCCTACTAGTTCCCTTGCATCCGTGAATTGTTTTTCTTCTCTTAAATGATAAATAAAATCAACGGTCATTTTGTTCCCGCGGATATTCCGATGAAAATTTAGAATATGGACTTCAACCAAAGATGGCCCAGATCCAAAAGTTGGACGTGAACCTATATTGATCACGCACTTCATATTATCTGCCAAACCGGCATAAACACCTTGAGCAGGGATCAACTTGCGCGGATCTACTTTTAAATTAGCCGTGGGGAACCCAAGTTTTTTTCCTCGGCCATTGCCGCGGCCAACGCTGCCGGTTATCGCATAAGGCCGACCCAGCATACCTGAAGCAGAGGCAACATCGCCAATGCTTAAAAAACTTCTGATCTCCGAGGATTTAACGATCCTATTTTTTATTTTAACCGGCGCGATCACGGTAACGCCAAAGCCGAATTCCTTGCCCAGTTTTTTTAATTCTAAAACTCCTCCGCATCTTCTTTTTCCGAAAGAATAATCATATCCGACAAAAACATGGCGCACCCCTAGTTTATCGACAAGATATTTTTTCACGAACTCTTCAACCGATAAATTTTTTATTGCTTCGCTGAATCGTGTAGCGATCACTCCTTCGACCCCGAGCTGAGCAAACAATACTTCCCTTTCTTTTAGGGTCGTTAAAATTTTAAGCCCTCTCTCGGGCGCGACGATCTCTTGCGGATGCGGGTCAAAAGTGATCACCGCGGAATGCGCTTTTATTTTTTTTGCATAGGCTACGGCAGCCCGGATAACTTTTTGATGGCCGATATGGACGCCATCAAATGTTCCGAGGGCAACGACAGGACGATGGAGCTTTTCTTTATCGGGATGGCGGATTATCTTCACTGGCCAAACATCCCTTTTACCATGAGAGTCGCAGATTTGATATATTCCGCGGAAGGAAGAAATAAGATTTGGGCCAGGATCAAAGTTCCTACGATCCTACCCAATATAATGTAGAAAACTACCGCCCGAACATCGCTTTCGGGTCGTTTACCCCGTATCGCTTGGTCAGTAATATAGGCGCAGGTCGGATCGACCAAGGTAACTAATAAGATCGTTGCGATCCCATTAACGATCGCGGAGAGCTGCGAAGCCGTAATACGGAATTCCGGGACAAGGGCGCCGGCATAAAGAGAAGCAAGGACACCGATCGAATAGATCGATACAATAACTAAATTTATCCATAGGAAGGATTTAGGCATATTTTTAAGGGATAAATTCATCCATGATTCTTTTCCCGGCAGACGGAAGCTGCGCACAATTGCCATGAAGTTTTTAGGAAGAAAGGCTGCTCCGATCAAGCGAGGAACAGACCCCCCTTTTTCAAAGCGCAAAATTGCTTTCGTAAAAACCGCCACAAAAAACGGCGTACAGATCGCACCGAGCAAATTTCCGATAAAAGCGGCAAAGATAACCATGCGGAAATAATTGATCAATGCGTCGGTGTTGCCGGTTAAGATCGAATGGTCGACCAACCCGCCCAAAAAAGGCGCTTGCAGCATATTGGAGGTTCTGGTTACGAGTAATGTCGCGTTCACGAAAGAAAGGGAAGTCGCGATCTGTTTAGTGCGCACGCCTGCAATACGGAGAGCAGAAGCCGCAGTTTCGGTAAAATGGATTATGCCTGTGAGGATGCAAACAAATATTATTGGGCTCATTGATGCCTATTATATAATGAAAAGCCTTTTTCCCGCAATTGACAGCTATCGCAAACACCGCAGGGCGACGCCCCACCCTTGTAACATGACCAGGTTTTACTCAGCGGAGCTCCCAGTTTCATCCCCAGACGAATGATCTGTTCTTTGGTCATATTAATTAGTGGGGTCACGATCTTGATCTTCTTGGCTTTTGTCCCTTTTTCGATCACTTCTTGAAAAGCCTTGTAATAATTTGGCCGGCAATCGGGATAACCCGAGAAATCGATCGCGTTGGCTCCGATAAAAATAGCTTCCGCCCCGATCGCTTCGGCATAAGACAAGGCAAAACTTAAAAAGATCGTATTGCGGGCGGGAACATAGGTCGATGGAATACCTGTAGATATTTCTTTATTCGAGCGTTTAACCGGGACACTGATCTTCTTATCCAGTAATGCGCTCCCCTTCCAGGGAAGTTTAATCTTTATGATCTGATAAAGAACTTTTACACCTGACGCAACCGCCACCGCGCTTCGAAGTTCTTTCTTGTGCCGTTGCCCGTAATCAAATATCAGGGCATAACATTTATACCCTTTATCCAAGGCATAATATAATGTAGTGGTTGAATCAAGCCCTCCGGAGAGGAGGATAATTGCTTTTTTCATTAAATCCGAATGATCTGCGCTCTATCCGCTCCGACCGAGATCATCGAAACTTTGGCCTCGGAGAGCTCGGCTAATCTGTCAAGATATTTTTTGGCATTCACCGGAAGGTTTTTATAATCCGTGATTTTAGTCAGATCCTCTTTCCACCCCGGCAGTTCTTCATAGACCGGTTTGCATTTTGCCAGCCGATAAATATCGGTCGGAAAATCTTTGCGAGTTTTGCCTTCATATTCATAAGAAGTGCAAACTTTTATCTTATCGAACGAATCCAGAACGTCCAGTTTGGTGATCGCCAGCTGGGTTAAACCGTTAATTTTTGCGGCGTGCCGCATCACAACCCCGTCAAACCAACCGCAGCGCCTTGGCCGTCCGGTGGTCGTTCCGAACTCTTTGCCTATTTCGCGCAATTTGTCTTCCAGCTCGCCGCCGATCTCTGTCGGAAAAGGCCCGTCCCCTACTCTGGTAAAATAAGCTTTGGCGACGCCGATTATCTCGTCAATTTCCTGGGGACCAAAACCGGCTCCAACACAAGCTCCTCCGGAGATCGGGTTAGATGAAGTCACATATGGATAAGTTCCATGATCAACATCGAGCATCGTTCCCTGCGCCCCTTCCATCAAGATCCTTTTATTTGCCGCGATCGCATCGTTAATAAAGGTCGTGGATTCCTCAACGATCATTTCTTTTATCTTTTCAAAATAACCAAAATATTCATCCATTAATCCGTCAACGCTATATTCAACTTTAAAATTATAAAAATTATTTAATAGAAATGATTTTTCCTGGATATTCCATTCAAGTTTCTGGCGGAAGATCTCTTTATTGAAGAAATCGCCGATCCTTATACCCCGGCGGTTGAACTTATCTACATAGCAGGGTCCTATCCCCCGGCATGTCGTCCCGATCCTGCCTGCTTCGTGCTTTTTCTCCTGCGCCGCATCCAAGTCTTTATGATACGGAAGGATCATATGCGCCTGGGAGGAAATAAAAAGATTCTTCGCTGTTTGTCCGCTTTTCTTCAGCGACTCGATCTCGACCAATAATACAGCCGGATCAATTACAACGCCGTTACCGATAACGCAACTAACGCTGGGGTAAAATATTCCGGATGGAATTAAGTGTAATTTATAGGTAACCCCGGCAATAACAACCGTATGGCCCGCATTATTTCCACCTTGATAGCGGACGACCATATCCATCTCTTTGGATAAAAGATCAGTTATTTTACCTTTCCCCTCATCTCCCCACTGCGAACCGACCACGATTGTTACTGTCATGAATATTCTCCTAAATTGTTGATTTAATAAAGAGCTCTTTTAACTGTTTCGCATCGACATTATCCGGCGCTCCGGATAATGGGCAGAGCGCGCTCTGCGTTTTCGGAAAAGCGATCACATCGCGGATCGAATCCATTCCCGCCAATAGCATCACCAATCTATCCATTCCTAACGCGATCCCGCCGTGAGGGGGAGCTCCGTATTCGAGCGCTTCCAAGAAAAAGCCAAATCTTGACTTCGTCTCTTCATCCGTTAACTTGAGCATTTTAAATATTTTTGCCTGGATATCCGGCCGATGGATCCTGATCGATCCGCCGCCGATCTCGGTACCGTTCAAAATAATGTCATAAGCCTGAGCGCGAATGCTCCCCGGTTCTTTTTCGAACCTTTCTTCGAGCGTATCCCAATCCCCATGCGGCGCCGTGAAGGGATGATGGTTCGAGACCCATCTTTTTTCATTTTCGCTGAATTCAAATAACGGAAAATCGGTCACCCAGAGAAAATGAAAACTGTTTTTATCGATCAAATTTAATTTCTTACCGAGTTCAAGCCGTAATTCCCCAAGAACGCGGTGCGTTGTTTTAATATTATCGGCAATAAAAATAAGAGTGTCGCCGGCTTCCCCACCCATCTTCTGTATGATCGCATCAATTTCTTCTTTTTTGAGGAATTTAACGATAGGCGACTTTAATCCTTCGGATGAGATAGCGATCCAAGCCATCCCCTTTGCGCCATTTTGTTTTGCAATAGCTTCAAGACTATCCAGGTCAGAGCGGGATAATTTTTCTCCACCCTTAATATTTATGGCTTTAACCACTCCACCCTTTTCAATCGCACCACTGAACACCTTAAACTCCGAACTCCTAACTAAATCCGAAATATCGCTTATTTCTAATCCAAATCGCGTATCCGGTTTATCGGTCCCGTAGCGGTTCATTGCTTCATCCCAGGTCAATCTAGGGATCGGAAATGAGATATTCGGGATCTTTACTTCCCGATACTGGTCAATATCTTTTTGCAGCGCCGACATTGTATGTTTAAGCAGATCCTCGATCATATCGAGAACATCTTTTTCATCTACAAAAGACATTTCGATATCGAGCTGAGTAAATTCCGGCTGGCGATCCGACCGGAGATCCTCATCGCGGAAACAACGGACCACCTGAAAATATTTTTCCATACCGGCAACCATTAAAATTTGTTTAAATAACTGCGGTGATTGCGGAAGGGCGTAAAATTTACCCGGATTCACACGGCTCGGAACCAAAAAATCTCTGGCTCCTTCAGGCGTAGATTTAGTCAAAAACGGGGTTTCAATTTCCAAAAAGCCTTCTTGGTCCAAATAATCCCCCATCGCTTTGATTATCTTATGACGGAACATCAGATTTTCCCGCATCTTATCTTTACGCAGATCAATATAACGATATTTAAGCCGGATCATTTCATCGGGTTCGGTCCTGGCATCGGCAACTTCGATCGGAGGAGTTTTTGAAGTATTTAATATTTCAAGTTTATCCGCACTTATTTCGATCTCGCCGGTTGGAAGATTTGAATTAACCGTTCCAGAAGATCGCTCAACGATCGTCCCCGAGATCGCAAGAACAAACTCCGGCCGTATTTGAGCCGCTTTTTTTAATAATTCTTCGTCGGTTACAGAAAAAACAACTTGAATAACACCGGATCGATCACGCAGATCGATAAAAATTAGTCCGCCATGATCGCGCCGGCGATGGACCCATCCCATGAGGGTAACTCTCTTTCCAACACCGCTTTTTCGCAACTCTCCGCAAGTATTCGTCCTTTTCATTATTTAAATTATAACATATAATATAAATGTAATGCATTGGCGTGGAATAATTGAAGAATATCGCGAATACCTACCGGTAACGGAAGGGACTCCGGTCGTGACCTTTTATGAAGGGAATACCCCGCTCCTTCACGCAAAATATTTAAGCGATGTCACCAGATGCCAGGTTTATCTGAAATATGAAGGGGCTAACCCAACCGGCTCTTTTAAAGACCGCGGAATGACCCTAGCCATCAGCAAAGCTAAAGAAAACGGCTCCAAAGCGGTCATTTGCGCTTCTACCGGAAATACTTCAGCTTCGGCATCCGCCTACGCGGCAAGGGCCGGAATGGATTGTATCGTTATTATCCCCAGAGGAAAGATCGCTCTCGGCAAATTATCCCAAGCCATCATGCATGGGGCAAAAGTATTTGAAGTTGACGGTAATTTTGATCAAGCCCTTAATTTAGTGAGGGAATTGGGAGATAAATATCCGGTTGAAATTGTGAACTCCATAAACCCGTTCAGGATTGAAGGGCAAAAGACCGGCGCTTTCGAGATCTGCAACCAACTTGAATCCGTTCCCGACTTCCACGCGATCCCGGTCGGAAATGCCGGAAATATTACAGCGTATTGGAAAGGGTACAAAGAATATTTTGCTGCAAATAAGATCACTTCGCTGCCAAAGATGATCGGCTTTCAGGCAGAAGGTGCCGCCCCTATTGTTCTCGGCCACCCGGTAGAAAAACCGGAAACCATAGCCACAGCAATAAGAATAGGAAATCCTGCAAGCTGGAAAACGGCGGTTGCCGCGGCAGAAGAATCCGGCGGTTCAATTAGTATCGTTACCGATACGGAAATCGTTGACGCTTATAAACTTGTTGCAAAAAAAGAAGGGATCTTCTGTGAACCGGCCTCTGCCGCATCGATCGCCGGCATGCTTAAATTATCTAAAGCCGGTAAGATCCCTGAAGGCTCAAAAATAGTTTGTATTTTAACCGGCCATGGGCTAAAAGATCCTGACAACGCGATCCTCTTCGGGGAAAAACCAACGTTTGTCCCCTGCAAAGTAGAAGAAATTGCCAAACGTCTCAATTACTAAATGCGATAGCTACGATCAAAGATCTGTCGATGAAGCGATCCTTCAGAGCTTAGCGCCCCTTGGCGGGATAGAACAATTCGTAAAACCCGGCCAAAAAGTCTTGATCAAACCGAATATTATTATGCGGGGAACTCCCGACCAGGCCATGACGACCCACCCCTCTATAATTTCCACTGTCATAAGGCTGGTTATCAAAGCAGGTGGAGTTGCCTTTGTAGGCGATAGCCCGGGGAACGCTTTTTCATCACATGCAAAAACATTAGAAGAGACCGGCATAAAAGAAGCCACTGAAAAAGCCGGCGGTAAAATTATTTTCTTCCAGCATGATGGCGTTGTAGAAAAAAATGGGATAAAGATCGCAAAAGCGGTCCTTGACGCAGATATAATAATAAACCTCCCAAAGCTCAAAACTCATGGTTTAACTTTATACACCGGTGCAATAAAAAATATGTTTGGCTGCATTCCGGGATTTTATAAATCCCAATACCATATCAGCCATCCCCGCTCCTTGGATTTTTCCAAGACCATTGTTGATATTTTTGAAGCGGTCAAACCTCAGCTTAATATAATGGATGCGATCGTCGGCATGGAAGGGAATGGCCCTACAGCTGGAAACCCAAGGAAAGCCGGGTTGATCCTCGCATCCGCCGATGCTGTAGCGCTTGATGCCGTGGCATCCTATATTATCGGATTTAAGCCTTTTGATATTTATACGACCCAGATCGCACACGATCGAGGGATCGGCCAGGGTGAACTAGAAAAGATCAAAATAACAGGACCAGAGATAAAAAGTCTAAGGATCACCGATTGGAAAAAACCTTTTAATGTTAATATCCTTTTCAATTTAATCCCCGATTGGCTTTTCAATTTGATAAAACCGATCGCCAACCAGGTTAGGGTCAATCCGGAAATAGACCAAAATAAATGTGTTAAATGCTTGATTTGCGTCAAGAATTGCCCTGCAAAGACGATCGATTATGATAAAGATAAAAAGAGGGTCAATATTAAATTAGATAAATGTATTAACTGTTTCTGCTGTCATGAATTATGCGAATATAAGGCAATTAAATTAAAACCGACCTTTTTGGCCAGATTGATCGGAATAAGCGGATAAAACCCATCGTTTTTTGCTATAATACATAATATAAATGCCAAAACTTGACGTCGTATTAGTTGCCAACAGCCCCGGAGAATTGTCCGCGCAAGTAGAGCCTGTCGTAAACGAGTTAATAGGACAGCCGGTGCGAATTATTCTCGTAATAACCCCCTGCCAGTATTCCAGCGGACGGGAAGAAGAATTCGCCCAGTCGATCGAAGGGATCGCATCCATTGTCCCCGTTAGCGGCTATTTCAATTGGATCCTGCGGAATAAAAAACCATCCATAGATTTCTCTTCCAAAGGCGTTGTCATATTTTTAGGCGGAGACCTCTTCCATGCAAAAGCCGTCGCAAGCAAGTTAAAATATCCGGCTTACGCCTATATACAGGACCGCATCGCCTGGGATAAAAGTTATAAGAAATTCTTCGTTCCCGACCAGAAAGCAAAAAATAAATTCTCTCTAAAAGTGGATAAAAATAAAATTGAAGTCGTTGGGAACCTAATGGTTGATTCGGTCGCCGATCTTTCGAAGTGGGAGCCAAAAGATAAAGTTATCACCTTTATGCCCGGCAGCCGTAAATGGGAGATCGATTACATGACCCCTCTTTACAGCGATATAATTCAATTATTAAGGAATAAGACCCCCGACTTAAAATTTCAGCTCGTCTCATCCCCGTTTGAAAAAGCGACCCCGATCGATGGGATCAAAACTATCAGCTTTAACGAGATCGGAAATTCAGAACTTGTTATTACGATCCCTGGGACAAATACCGCGCGGCTTGCCGCAAGAGGGATCCCGATGGTCGTGATCTTCCCTTTGAACAATCCCGAAGTTATCCCGCTTGAGGGATTAGCCGACCTGATCGGAAAGATCCCCATTCTAGGCAAGCTGTTTAAAAGATGGCTTGCAAAGACCATAAATCAAAAAACTAAATATTTCGCCCTCCCCAACCAGAAAGCCGACAAAGAAATTGTCCCCGAGATCCGGGGAATAATTTCTCCTTTTTCTGTCGGACAGGAAGTTTACGCGCTCTATAAAAACAAAGAAAAACGGGCTAAAATGTCAAACGAGCTTATTTTGGCAATGGGACCGGCCGGCGCCGCTAAGAAAATATGGGGGATGATCAGTGCAGAACTTTAAACGGCTTCTGAAATTTCTAAGACCATACACCTCGCAGATCATCCTTGCTTCAATATGTACGACCTTGACCGCCGCAGCAACTCTAGCAATTGCACCTCTCGCCGGATTTGCTTTCCAGGCCATCGGCGAAAAAAACCTATCATTGCTTAACCTTTCAGCCGGCGGGATCATCGGCATCTACTTTGTTAAGGGGATCTTCACCTACGGCCAGGATTATCTCTCCTTTTATGTTTCCAACATGATCATTATCGATATCCGCGTTAAGCTATTCGAGCTTTTGGAGAACATTTCTCTTGATTTTTACGGCAAATGGCATAGCGGCGAGCTTATCTCCCGTGTAATGAACGATACCGTTGTCCTGCAAAATACTTTCCTGATCTCGCTTGCTTCCGTCTTGCCGCAAACAATCTTATTGATCGGATTGCTGGTCTATATCTTTTGGTTGAATTGGAAACTTTCTCTTTTGACCCTGATCTCGCTCCCGTTGATCATTCAAGTCATCCGCCTCTTTGGGGAAGAGATCCGGCATTTCAGTGAAAGGTCCCAGCAAAAAACCGCCGATATCACTTCCCAACTCCAGGAGATGATAACCCAGATCAGGGTCGTCAAATCATTTACCGCGGAAGAGCCTGAATTAAATAAATTTAAAGATGAGAATAAAAAATCCTTTTACGAAACGATGAAGACCGGACAATTTCTATCAACCCAAAACCCTATCATCGCTTTTCTGCAGGCGGGTGCCGCCGTCGGCATCGTCTGGTATGGCGGGATGGAAATTATTAACGGGAACCTTACTCTCCCCCAGTTGATCTCTTTTGCAACAGCCTTAGGGATCATGACCGATCCGGGAAGCACCCTTAGCAAATCTTTCGGGGTTTTTCAGCAGGGATTATCCTCGGCTAAAAGGATCTTTGAGATCCTTGATGCAAGATCAACCGTTGTTGAAGATAAAAATGCAGTCCCGATCCCAACGATCGTTGGAAAAATTGATTTTCAAAATGTCTCTTTTGCTTATGAAAAAGAAGCGGTCATACAAAATATTAATTTATCCGTCAATCCAGGAGAAACGATCGCCCTGGTTGGAAGGACCGGTGCCGGGAAAAGCACCCTCGTCAACCTCCTTCCACGTTTTTACGACCCAAATTCCGGGAAAATACTTATCGATGGAATGGATATAAAAGGGTTAAAAATTAAATCATTAAGGGAACAAATTGCACTTGTCCCCCAAGAGATCGCCCTGTTTCGCGGAACGATCAAAGAAAATATTGCATACGGAAAACCTACTGCTAATTTTGATGAGATCGAAAATGCCGCTAAACTTGCGAATGCTGATAAGTTCATTAATGCACTTCCCGAAAAATATGAAACAAAAGTCGGAGAACGCGGGGCGAATCTCTCGGGAGGAGAGCGCCAGCGGATAGCTATTGCGCGGGCGATCCTAAAAGATCCACGAATTTTGATCCTTGATGAAGCGACTTCCGCCCTGGATGCCGAGACCGAAATGCTTATTCGCGATGCGCTTGATAAACTGATCAAGGGTCGTACCGCATTTATTATCGCTCATCGGCTCTATACCGTAGAAAAAGCAGATAAGGTCATTGTAATGGACAACGGAAAGATCGTTGAATCCGGCACCCATAAGGAGTTGCTGGCAAAGGGCGGATTATACAAATATTTGCATGAGATCCAACTGCAGAACAAGGCATGATCTTTTTTCTAAAACTGCTTCAATTTAAAATGCGGGTCATTTTTCTTCTTCCGGCAAAAGCCGCATTATTTTTCATGCATCTGGCCGGAGAGATCGTGTTCCAGATCGCTCGCCTGACCAACATAAAAAAGAGCACTGCAAATAATATAAAAAGTTTCTTCCCGGGATCAAACTATACTTTATTATCCGATAGAACATTAAAAAATGTCAGTTTTGCCATCTTTGAGGTCCTTGCTCTCCCATTTTTTAATGCTACGCATCTTTCGAGCATCTCAAGAGTGATCGGCAAAGAGAACATCGACCAAGCCTTAAGTAAAGGCAAAGGGGTCCTTTTGGTTTCCATGCATACGGGAAATTACGAGATTATTCCGGCGATCCTAGCCAGCAATAATTACAAAGTCAATTCGATCTTGAAAGCGGATGATAACCCAATTTTCAAATTTTTAGAACCCAGCCGCAGTTATGGCGGAGTAAAGCTGATAAACATACTAAAAGATGATATGTACAAAGAATCTCTTAATGCATTAAAGAATAATGAGATCGTCTGTTTAATGCTTGATACCGGGGCTTCCGAAGGCCGTCATGTTGAGATCGACTTTCTCGGGAAAAAAGTTATTGTCGCTTCCGGCTGGCTCACCCTTGCCAAAAGGGCAGAATGCGAAGTGGTCCCGTTATTTTGCAGAAGAGAAAATGGTAAGATAATCATTCAGATCGACAAACCTCTTCAAATAACAAGATCCACCGAAGAAGAGAACATGCAGGGAATTAAAAGCTATTTCGAAGCTTTGATCAAACAATATCCCGACCAATGGCTAATGTTCATTAATGAGCAAGAGACAAAAAGGATGTTGGAACATGCTGAAAAAAAATAATGCAATAATATTCCTGGTCATTTGCGCCGGTCTACTTTATTTCACCCGCTTGGGCAGCTTTTCGCTCTACGATGCAGCTGAAACCACTTACGGAGAATTCGTTAAGAACATGCTTAATATGGGGGATTGGATTACTCTCCATTACAACGGTCAGATCATTTTCGATAAGCCCCCGCTCTATTATTGGTTTGTCGCCCTGCTTTCAAAACTGATCGGTTTTAATGAGTTTACTATGCGCTTCTGGGCGGCATTGTCGGGGGTTCTGACCGTAATTACCACATATCTTCTTGGTAGAAAGTTCTATAACGAAAAAATTGGCCTGCTCTCAGGAATAATCGCTATGACCGCCTTTCAATTTTTGATCCAAAGCCGGATCGCAGAGCTTGACATTATGTTGACCCTTTTCTTTACCTTGGCTCTTTATCTATTTTATTTGGGATATTCAACCGGCAATAAGCGTTATTATTTATATAGCTACATTCCAATGGGACTTGCTATCTTGCTCAAAGGGATCATCGGGTTTATCCTTCCCGGCTTTACTATTTTTCTATTCTTATTATTTAAAAAAGAGCTTGGAAAAATACGGGAGCTTAAGATCATACCCGGAATACTGATCATCACGGCAATTGGTCTTCCATGGTTTTTAATTGAATATCTGATCCATGGAAAAGTCTTTCTTGATTTTGCGCTTGGATTTCTCTTTCTCTCTCGTTTCGGCGGAGTAGTCGCCAATCATACCGGCCCCTGGTACTACTATATCTTGGCGTTGCTCCTTGGATTTGCTCCCTGGTCGCAATTCCTGCCGCTCGGTTTTTGGCAATATATAAAGAATTGGAAAAATGATCCGGAGCTATTATCGCTTTGTTTTATTTTTCCCACATTAATTGTTTTTTCGATCGCAAAAACAAAACTTCCGAGCTATATCCTCCCCCTCTATCCTTTTCTGGCTATTATGGTTGGAAAGCAATGGGGAGATCTTTTTGAAGGAAAGCAGAAAAAGAACATGCTGATCTCCAATCTATTTTTCGCAGTGATCGTATTATTGATCTTTATCGGAACAATGATGATCGGGAATATGAACTATTCAAAAGAATTTGTCGCCTTGATGCCGCATTTAAAGCTGCTCGGAACGATCCTTGCGATCGGCGGGATACTTTCTATTGTTCTGTTTGCATTTAATAAATACAAGCTTAGTTTTGCCGCGATCCCAATAATGGTTTCAGGAATTACGCTCGTATTGATCTCCTATACACTGCCGGCGGTTGAACCATATAAAGGGACAAAAGAGCTGGCACAAAAAGTGAGTGCGGCTATTAAACCAGGGGAACAGATCGCCGCGTATGATGTCGGCAATAGACCCAGCGTTGTTTTTTATAACTCCAAGCCGATCGTTTTTTTAGAAAGCGAAGCGGAGGTAAGGGAATTTATGGAGAAAAAAAGAGGTTATTGTTTTGTGATGGCCGGTGAATACGCTAAGCTCAACTTCACAGTTTATACCAAGCAGGGAGAAATAATCTATTTCCCATTGTTCATGGATAAGAAAAGACCTGGAAAGCTTATTGAAAGATATCCGGCCTTTGCCAAAGCCGGGGAACTGGTAGTTTTGCACTAATTTCGCATAAGAAATATTATGTCTAGTTGTTTTTAAAATATCTTTTTCCATTTCCACTTTCTTTTGTTAAAAAAGAAAGTGGAGCAAAGAAAGTTAATCTAAGGGGTTCACCCCTTAGATATCCCCGGCGCCGGCTAAGCACCCCACCACCCAGCCTTCCCCAAGCCCCCGGACCCCATGTTCCGGAGGAACCGGAACAATCGGCCTTCCCCTCCCTTTTGGCGGGGTTGCCTTATTGTTTATTATTGCTTTATCGCTATGCCAAAACGAGCCGGCGCTTGCAGTTTTTGGTTTGTCTTTTATAAAAAAACAAAAATAAGCATATACCGTGACTTCATCGGGCGGGTATTAATTTGAACGGGGAAAGGGAATATGAAGTCACTTGATTCTTTTTGCCTGCCTGCCGGCAGGCAGGTTACTTTTTCTGATCAAGCAGAAAAAGTAAAAGAGAAACGAAACAATAAGTAGACCAAAGAGAATCTTAAACCCTCAACTAGACATAATATTTCTTATGCGAATATTAAGCCATAAAAATAACAGTGAAATTTATATTGGAATATAGTGAAGAATAAGCGTAGGAAATATTTTAAAGGAGTACATTAATGAATTACGGTTTATCTTTAGGCCCGCTTGGATCAATGCGTTCCGTTTATTACGCTCCAGAAGCTTCCTCCACGAGCTCAGATCAAATCACGGGCCTCTGCCAGGGTGAACAATTAGCCGAAGGAGCAAGGATGTACCTTGAAGGAATGATGGGGTTAAAAAGTGGAGAAAGAGTCTTAATTACTTATGATACCCCAAATCAAGAAACGGCGCTTGCATTTGAACGGGCGGCAAAGCAAAAAGGCGCTCTCGTTACAATGTATAACATTGATCTTAATGGCAATAGGTTCAATGAAGCAGGTGTAAAAAGTATTTTAGGTAATATTACTCCGCAGGCAGCATCGTTCCTGGATAAAAAAAGTTTTGATGCGCTTTCCACAAAAGCCGAAAAAGGCGAACCATTTTCGGGGCTCCAATCAAAGCAGGATGTTTTCCTGAATTTTATCGACATGCGGCCAGGGGAATCGGCAGGACGGATAAAGATGGTAATGGCAGAAATAATTCTCGGGAAAGCGACCGGAACTGTTCGGACCGGCCATGGCCCAGGAATTACCAGGGAGATGGTCTGCCTTAAACCGGATTTTAATGCAATGGAAATCAACGCAAATAAACTCCTAGAGCTGCTAAAAGGTGCAGATAAGGTCAGGATCACAACTGCAAAGGGAACAGATGTGGAATTAGCTATAAGCGGAAGAACCCCACTTAAAGATGTCATGATCGGGCCGGGCATAGTTGGAAACCTTCCCAGCGGAGAAGTCTATATGGCTCCGCATGAAACTAAAGGAAGCGGAGTGCTTATTGTTGATGGGTCAATTGGAGATCAAATTATTGTTCCTTCGCCAATGAAAGTTGTCATTGAAAATGGAAAAGTCATATCAACCGGATGGCTGGATCCAGCCTTTAGTGATCCGAAATATCTCGAAGAGACCCAAAGTCGGTTAAAAACAGACGACCAAGCCGGCATTCTCGGAGAATTTGGTATAGGTTTAGCGCCTTTTCCAATTATCGGAAATATGCTGCAAGACGAAAAGTCAGTCGGCTCAATTCACATTGCTTTTGGGAATAACAGCCCGGATTACCCGGGCGGTCAGAATACATCGACCGATCATAGTGACTTTGTTATCCAGAAGGCAACCGTTGTTCTTAGCTACCCAAAAGAAAGTGGAAAGGCGCCGGTAACAATTATGTCTAATGGGCAATTTTTGTTTTAACAGTTAAATTAGACCGGAATCCCAATATCAACTACCTTGATCGTTCCGCAATGATTTGGCCCATCAGCCTTATAGAAGCCCGTTTTCGCTGCGGCAAAGGTTATCGTTTCATTAGCCCTTATAGCAACCCCCATCACTTCCCCGGTCGTTGCATTTAACCCCGAAGGGACATCGACCGCCAACACATTTTTATTAAGCGAATTGATATAGGTGATGATTTCAAGATACGGAGGCGCAACTTTCTTATTCAGACCAATTCCAAAGATCGCATCGATGATCAGATCGGCGCTTTCTAACTGCGATTTGGCTTTAATAAACACTTGATAGTTTGGGGCTTCGGTGCAGGCATCCATACCCTGGCCCAGTAACTTCTCAATATTAATCTTCGGATCTCGCTTAACCTCGTTCTTCCAGCCAATAAGAATAACTTTAACTTCTTTATTAAATTCTAGAGCAAGATGCCTTGCTGCGACAAAGCCGTCCCCCCCATTATTCCCCTTTCCGCAGACGATAACAATATTATTTCCTTTACAAATACTGGCAGCTTCTTTAGCGACCGCATAGCCTGCGTTCTCCATAAGTGTAAGCGAAGGGATCTTTAGGTCTCGAATTGCATGGCGATCAAGCGCCGCCATCTCTTCAGCCGTTACTATTTTCATTGGACAAAATATCCTCCACTTTAAGCACGACCGAATCAAGCTTCCCGATCTTGGCCAGATTAACAATAGTGTCCATCGATAGCGCTTGTGAGATATGAAAAGGCTGACTGAAAGTTCGCTGGAGTGCCGATAAGTGAGCACCGCACCCCAAATCGTCACCTATGTCTGTTGCCAGTTGACGAATATAAGTGCCCTTGGAGCAGAGAACTAAAAGCGTAAAGTGTTGGGCGGCAGAGTCTTGCGAATCGTAATGCGTCATGCGTAATTCGTAGATTTTTATTTTACGCGGTTTACGCTCAACCTCTATCCCCTGCCTGGCTAACTTATAAAGCCTCTGCCCATTGATCTTAACCGCCGAAAACATTGGAGGGACCTGCTCGATCTCCCCCGTATATTTCTTTAGTATCTCAATTATTTCTTCTTTTTTGGGATTTGGGATTTGGGATTTGGGGTTTACCGGTTTGCCGGTCGCATCTCCTGTATCAGTTTTAAAGCCTAGCGTTACTTCCGCCAGATAGCCTTTATCCCCATCCAAAAACTGTTGGATCGATTTTGTAGCTTTTCCTAAAAATACCGGGAGAACACCGGTTGCCATTGGGTCAAGCGTTCCGGAATGCCCAACTTTTTTTGTCATGGATAAATTACGAATTTTTGCGCAGACATCAAATGAGGTCCAACCGATCGGTTTATCAACAATAATTATGCCGTCCATCTTATCCTAAAGTACTAAGCTGTTTGATCGCTTCATTAATGACCAATTTTTCCGCCTGGGAAATTGAATCATCCATCGCGATACCCGAAGCTTTATGATGCCCGCCGCCGCCAAACCGCTTGGCAATTTCCGAGACATTGGCTTTGTTCTTTGAGCGCAGATTCACCTTAACTCTGCCGTTCTCTTCCCTAAAAAGGATCGCAACTTCGACGCCATCGATCGAGCGGATAATATCAACGATCCCGATCGTATCTTCGATCCTGGCTCCGGCATCGGTAAGCATTTTCTTATCAACGATCGTCCAAGCGATCTTATTTTCCGCTGCAAATTTCAGGTTCAAAAGCGACATTGCGCATATTTTTACCGAAGGAATCGATTTGACATCATAGATCCGAGAGGTTATTTCGTGCGTGCTGATCCCGGTCTCAAGCAGCTCGGCCGCGATCAACATGGTTGTTTTGCTTGTGTTTTCGTAGCGAAAATTGCCGGTATCGGTTATTATTGCCGTGTAGAGATTTTCCGCGATCCCCTTATCAATGACCGGCATGAACTCTTTAATGCACCCAAATATTATTTCCGCGGTCGATGATGTTGGTTTGACGCAATTTATATCCCCAAAATTCGTATTGTCCGGATGATGGTCGATATTTACGATCGTTTTTGCAATGTCCCTTAATTCAACATTGCTTCCGATCCTTGAAATGTCGGAAGAATCGATCACAAAAGCAATGTCGAAGATTTTACCGGTCGGAATATTTTTTACAACTTTTTCTGATCCGGAAAGAAAACGATATACTTTCGGTACGCCGTCGGCCGAAAATAGGGTGGCATTTTTGCCCTGTTTTTCCATGAAAAGCCCGATAGCCAACATTGAACCGATAGAGTCGCCATCGGGGTCAACATGCGAAGCAACTAGAATAGTTTTCGCGGTTTTAAGGAGCTCTTTAATTTTATTAAGTGTCGCTTCCATGATCGATCTTATTGATTATTGAAATTACGTTGCTCCCTCTCTCAAGCGAATTATCATAGACGAACTCGATAGATGGAACCGACCGCAGAGACAGTCTTGGCCCAAGCTCTCCACGAACAAAACGCGTCGCCGACTTAAGGCCTGCCAAACAATCGCTTTTTTCTTTTTCACTTCCAGCGATCATGCTAAAATATATTTTTGCGTTCTTTAGATCCGGGGAGATATCGACTTCGGTTATACTAACAAATCCGATGCGGGGATCCGAAACTCTCTCTCGCAGTATTTCGCTTATTTCCGCCTGAAGCACGGCTTTTATTCTGTCCGTTCTGCTCATTTTTTCCTGGGCTTTTCTCTTACTTCAAAACACTCGATAATATCGCCTATTTTAAAGTTCTCGTAGCCTTGGATAGATATACCGCATTCATAGTTTTGCTCAACAGTTTTAACATCTTCTTTAAACCTTTTGAGCGATTCCATCTTTCCTTCATGGATCTTTTCTTTTCCTCTAAATATCCGCATCCCGGAACCGCGAACCATTTTTCCATCAGTAACAAATGAGCCGGCGATAGCGCCAACTTTTGAAAACTTATATAGCTGCCGCACTTCCGCGTGGCCAATAACGACCTCTTCATATTCTGGCTCAAGCAAGCCTTCCATGGCCAGCTTAACATCATCGATCAATTTGTAAATAATATTGTATTTTCTTACTTCGACCCCTTCGTTTACACTTAAGTTCTCGGCACTCCCCTCAAAATCCGCATTGAACCCGACAACGATCGCGCCGGAAGCTTTTGCAAGCATAATATCCGACTCGTTAATTGAACCAGCCCCTGAGTGGATCACTCTTGTTCCGATCGCCCCTATCTTGAGGTCGACCAAAGATTGGATAATGGCATCGATCGATCCCTGCACATCGGCTTTAATAACTAAATTTAGATCAACGCTATCGCCCTCTTTTACATGTTTGGAATAATCTTCGAGCGAAAGGACCTTTCCTTTTTTAGCTTTGTTTTCCAATTCCATTCTTGCTTCTGCGTTTAGACGTGCATCTTTTTCGGTCGGCATCCCTTCAAGGATATCGCCGGAAGCGGGAACTTCGTAAAATCCGAGAATTTCGATCGGAGTCGATGGACCAGCCTTTTCCAGCCTCGCCCCGGAATAATTTATGATCGCTCTTACCTTGCCGTACGTTTTTCCGCAAACAAAAACGTCCCCAATTTTAAGGGTCCCGTTTTGGATCAAGACCGTAGCGACAGGGCCTCTTCCTTTGTCTAATCTTGCTTCAATTACAATACCGTGCGGATTTGCCATCGGGTCCGCTTTAAGTTCCTGCAAATCGGCCGTGAGCAGGATCATTTCGAGTAATTCACTGATACCGGTCTGCATTTTTGCAGATACAGGAACCATTACAACCTGTCCACCCCAATCTTCCGAAACCAATCCCAGGTCTGCTAATTGAGTTTTAACTCTATCTAAATTAGCATCGGGCTTATCAATTTTATTTATCGCAACGATAATTGGAACCCCGGCAGCTTTCGCGTGGTTAGCCGCTTCAACTGTTTGGGGCTTAACTCCGTCATCCGCGGCAACGACCAGCACAACAATATCGGTCGCTTTTGCACCCCTTGCCCGCAAAGCGGTAAAAGCCTCGTGGCCCGGAGTATCTAAAAAGGTTACTTTCCTTCCATCAACATTAACTTGGTAAGCGCCGATGTGCTGCGTGATGCCGCCGGCTTCGCTTTCGGCAACTTTTGTCTTTCGGATCGCATCCAAAAGCTTAGTCTTTCCATGATCAACGTGGCCCATAACCGTAACGACCGGCGGGCGAAGAGCCCGTTTTTCAATATTTATTTTTCTCTCGGTCGGCCTTTCTTCGTCCGACTTAAGCTGAATATCTTTATTTAATCCCAACCCAATCTCTTTAGCGACTTCAGCCGCAATATGCTGATTGATCGTCACCATCATCCCTTTTTTCATCAACTCTTTAATTAAGTCGGAGGGCTTAACATTAATTTTATCCGCCAGATCTTTTACGGAAATATCATCGGATTCAAGGATAACTATATCCAGCTTAGGAGCAACAGGCACCGCTGGGATCGGGACCGCGGGAACGGGCGCTGGAACCACAGGCACGGGAATAGGTGTAGGGACTGGAGGTGGCGGTGGCGTCGGGTGTTGAGGGACAGGAATTACAGGCAGTTTAACTGGTTCTGCTTTCGGGATAATTACTTCTTTAGGCGTTTCTTTCTTTTCTTCTTTTTTAGGCGGTTCTTTTTTCTCTTCTTTTTTTGGAGCCGGCGCTTTTTCAACTTTTACTGCGGATGCTTTTTTATCTTCTTTTTTCGGCACTTCTTTTTTAGGAGATAATATCTTTTTTACAGCGGCGGCAGTTTCATCATCAATTGCGGATGCGGCGGTTTTTGCAGTCGACTTTAATTCTTTTAAAGCTTTTAATATTTCCTTAGAAGTAACCTTTAATTCTTTTGCGAGGTCGCCAACTTTTATTTTATTCGCCATTTATTCCTCTTCTTTTTTAATATAAACTTCTCTTGCTTTACTTACCGCTTCTTCTGATAAGTGCGAATTCGCGGCTTTAATAGAAAAACTGAACTCTCTTAATTTCTCGATCAACTCGTGCGGCGATACGCCAAGCTCTGTCGCTAGCTCGCCCGCCGTAACATTGGTCTGGTTCTCTTTCTTTTCTCCGCCTTCGGAAATAAGATCGATCTTCCAACCCGTTAATTTTACAGCAAGCCGGACATTTTGTCCCTCTTTTCCGATCGCCAAAGAAAGGTCCTTTTCCGCCACAACAACTTTAGCTAATTTTTCTTCTTCATTCAAGGTAACACTAACAACCTTTGCGGGGCTTAAAGCGTTTTTAATAAATGTTTTAGGGTTCTCGCTCCATTCCACAATGTCGATCCGCTCTTGGCCAAGTTCTTTTACAATATTTTGGATCCTTGCTCCCATATGCCCGACGCAGGTCCCAACCACTCCAACGTTCGCGTCTTTTGAAAGTATGGCAATTTTCGTCCTTTTTCCCGGCTCTCTTGATATCCCTTTGATCTCCAAGATCCCTTCTTTTATTTCAGGGATCTCCATTTCAAAAAGGCGTTTAACAAGATTAGGGTGCGAGCGAGAGATCGTAACCATTGGTCCGCGGGAAGTTTTTCTCGTTTCAACAACATATACTTTTATTCGTTCGCGATCGCGAAAGGCTTCCCCGGGGATCTGTTCGGATGGGGTAAGGATCGCCTCAAGTCGGCCAAGATCAATAAAATAACCGGCATATTCCCTTCTTTGGACTATTCCGGTAACAATTTCACCCTGTTTTTTTGCAAATTCATCAAAGCCTTCTTCTTTTTCAGTCTCGCGCAGCCGCTGGATAATAACTTGTTTGGCCGTTTGGGCGGCAAACCTGCCAAAATCCTTTGGCGTAATATCTTCTTCTTTCCCCTCTTCGATCTGATAAACCTTAAATTCGCCATCATCCGAGATCCTAACTTCAAGATTTTCAGCGTTATTAAAGCGTTTTTTCGCGGCCGACAGGAGTGATGAATTGATCGCAGCGATCAGCCCTTCTTTAGTGATCCCGCGGTCTCTTTGGATCTCTTCGAGCATCTCATTAAATTTGTTAATTTTCATTGCAAACTCCTATACAACCGTCAAAAATGAAGAAAGTGGGTTTTGCCCACTTAATTAAGTAAAATCTCCTGTTGTTTGTCAAGTATAACAGCCCATATTTTCTTTGTCAAACGCCCTCTAAATTAAAGGCCCCCCGATCAGATCAGGGGGCCTTTTTACAGCTTTAGAGCCTTACGAAAGGACTACATCATCCCGTCATAACCCCCGCCTGGAGGCATTCCTGGCATTCCACCACCCATACCTTTCTTTTCTGCTTCCGGTTTCTCCGCTACCAGCACTTCTGTGGTAAGGAGCATAGCAGCAATTGAGGCTGCGTTTTGGAGCGCAGAACGAGTTA
>JBAYJF010000007.1:0-29988 GCA_041665245.1 Candidatus Margulisiibacteriota bacterium
ACCCTAAAAAACATGTATTCGATCCCGTCGGGAAAAAGACCGGCTAAGATCATTCCAGTGGCAAGCGCCGGCTGCCAAATACCGGAATAATAAAACTCCTCAATTGAAGGGATGATAAATTGTTTTATCGGCAAAGTGTAGGCAAATATTCCAAATATCAAGCAAAGGGATGCCAGCGCTGCAACAGGCACAGCCATTTGCCAGGAAACTTCGGAAGCTTTTTCCGTCGCACTCCCTTTCTGACCAAGAAATACGGCATGGATCAATTTAACAAAACTGGCCAAGGTCAAGGCAGAGCCGAACAATGCCGCCGCTAGCCACAATATCCAATAAGGATTGATCCTGCTGGTATCAATCAATGACTGATAGATCATCCATTTTGAAACAAAGCCGTTCAAGGGCGGAATTCCCGAAATTGAAAGCGCGGCAATTAAGAAAGCAGCAAAAGTGATCGGCATTTTTTTCGCCAAACCGCCCAAATTCTCGATCTCGGTCGTTCCGCATTTCTGCTCAACCCCACCGGCACACAAAAACAAACAGCTCTTATAGATCGCATGATTTAACATGTGAAAGACCGCGCCAGCAACGCCGATCGGCAGCCCCGTTCCGATCCCCATCACCATATAACCGACCTGTGAAACAGCGTGAAAGGATAGGAGTTTTTTCATATTATGCTGGACAAGGGCCCCCATCACGGCGCAAATGATCGTGATCGCTCCGATCGCCATTAATATATTTGAAGCACTTGATCCGGGATCGATCGAAAAGACATCGACGCATAATTTGGTTAATAGGTAGATCCCTAATAATTTATCTAGTGACGCCGGAAGAAAGGCCATGACCGGGACAGGAGCTTCTTTGGCGCTCCCCGGGATCCAACTATGAAAGGGCATGACGCCGGCCTTGGCAAAGGCCCCGATCGCAAGACAGGCAAAGGCCGCGATCGAAAGCGGCTCATCTAGTGGGATCTGGACAAAACCGATCTGCAGGCTTTTTGTCATCACCCAAATAAGGGCTACACCTAAGACCATTAGAACATCCGATCCGCCAACAATCAAAAAAGATTTTTTCGCGGCATCCGTAGCACCCGCACCGCCGATCCCGATCAGCATATATAAAGTAACCCCAATGATCCCCCAAAAGAATAATAGGGTCAGGAAGTCGGCTGCAAACAACACACCGGCAGAGGCCGAAAGGGTTATCAATACATAAGCATAATATTCACCCAGCCGTTCTTTTCCCTGCATAAACTTGAGGGAATAAAGAACGATCAGAAAAGTAAAAGCGGCAACAGCTAAAAATATTCCGGAACTAAGCGTAGCCGAGGAAAAATCGATAAAGAGAGGGCTAAGGGTGTGATAATAAAATAAAGTCCCCGCATAATACAGGATCCCGGCCGAAGTTGCCAAGGCAATATATGCGGCGGCCCGCTTAAAAATAAAGCATAAAATAGCCGCGGCTATCGGTATAAAGATCAACCTTAACAATATTTCCATATTAATTTATTTTCTTAATTTTTCGGTCTTTTCCTGGCACAACCTGACCAGTTCCGGCCCGGTTAAAACAACTTTGTTCGAATTTCTATCTACAACTGCCATTCTTTCGGTACAGCAATAGCAGGGATCTACCGCCGCCGTGATCAACGCGGCATCCGCGATCGATTCTCCGATGACCGTCTTTTTAAATGAAGGGACATTCATGAATGATGGGGCCCGGATCTTGTGCCTTTCAGGATAATTCGTTCCGTTAGAAAGAATATAATGAAAGCATTCCCCTCTGGGCGCTTCATGCAGACCGATCCCTTCGCCTACGCCAACCTCTCTTACGTCGGCATCGAAGGAGCCTGCCGGCATTTTCTTAAGACATTCCCGGATCATCTTCACCGATTCAATGGATTCAAGCAATCTGACCGCCGCCTTGTCAAAAACATCTCCTGCGCCGGCAACGATGACCTTTAGATCGACTTTGTCATAGGCCGCATAGGGATGATCACGCCTAACATCTATATCAACACCCGATGCTCTCGCTACCGGGCCCAAAACCCCCATCTCTATGGCATCCTGTTTTTTCAAGATCCCAATTCCTTTTAGTCTTGCCTGGATGACCGGATCATCCATCACCGCCTTGGTCAGCATATTGGCAAATTTTTCTACTTCATCGATCGCTTTTAATAGCCCCGGGATATTTTCATCTTTAATGTCTCTTCTTACGCCGCCGAATTTAAACATCGCATAGTGGTTCCGGTTTCCGGAGATCGCTTCAAAAATATCCAGGACCGGTTCCCGGTATTTCCAGGCCCACATAAAAACCGTGTTATAGCCTATAAAATGCCCGGCCAGCCCAAGCCATAGAAAATGACTATGGATCCTTTCAAGCTCTCCTATGATCGTTCGAATATATTTTGCCCTTTCCGGGACTTCTATGCCGGAAACATCTTCAACCGCCTGGACAAAAGCAAAAGGATGCGAAGTTGAACAGATCCCGCAGATCCTCTCGACCAAAAAAGTATCCTGGTCATAGGTTTTCCCCTCGGCCATCTTCTCGATCCCGCGGTGGTTGTAGCCGACCCTAACTTCGGCGTCAACGACTTTTTCGCCTTCAACATAAAATTTGAAGAACTCCGGCTCTTCTAAGAGCGGATGAAAAGGACCGATCGGTATAATTGTCTCTTTTGCCATACTATTTGTTCTCCAGATATTCTTTTTCAGATTCAAATGTTTTCTTACGGAAAGGATATTCCCCTTCTTTCCAATCATCCGGTAAAAGGAGTCTGGTCAAATTTGGGTGGCCAAGGAAATTAACACCGAGCATCTCATGGATCTCCCGCTCGATCCAATTTGTCGCGGGAATAATATCCGAAAAGGTTTCCATAGTTAATTCCGGTTTCTTGACCAAGACCCTTAACGTAACGAACAAATTATGCTTATCGAGCGCAAAATGATAGAGGATCTCGATCCCCGGCCTGGTGTCGGTCCCGGTCGCGATCGAGAATCGCGCTTTCAGATCTTTAAATATATACCGCGCCAAGTCCTTCGCTTCTTCTTTTGGGACGTCAATATAGGTCCGTTTGCTAGATCTTTCAAAGACCTTTATCTTATCGCCGAATTTTTCTTTTATCTGTTCTACTATGTTCATAATTTCTCCAATGCTTTTACGATCCCGGCGATAATTGCTTCCGGTTTCGGCGGGCAGCCCGGAACATAAACATCCACCGGGACGATCTCGTCCATCGGCTTAACAAAATTATAGCTGTCGCGGAACATATTGGCGGAGCAGGCGCAAGCCCCGATCGCGACAACAAGATTTGGCTTCGGTACTTGGTCATACGTCCTTTTAAACCTTTCGATCGACTGCCGATTAACAATTCCGGAAACAATTATGATATCCGCATGGCGCGGCGATCCGACCAGAACCATCCCAAATCTTTCGATATCATGCTTCGGCGTAAGCGCATCAAGCAGTTCAATATCACAGTTATTGCATGCCGACGCCGCCAGGTGATATACCCAAGGCGATTTCTTAAATCCCCATTTAAACAAATTAAACATTCGCTACCATCCTATCATTGCTAAAATGAATCCCAAAGCCGCCAGGCAGGTTATCGGCCCCCAGAAAAACCGGAGCGCCTGATCGATCCTAAGCCTGGGATTAGTATTTTTGATCAAGATTATCAAAGTCAATATAATTACATACTTAACAACGAACCATAATATTCCTAAAGGGGAAAGAATGTTTATCCCCCCCATGAACAGCGTGATCATAAGGACCGGCAAAACAAAAAGGAGGATCGCGCGTGAAAACTTAAAGATCCCCAGTGCCGGACCGGAATATTCCGTATAGATCCCGGAAATTATTTCCTGTTCGGCTTCAGCCGCATCAAATGGAACATAGCCAAGTTTTGCCTGGACAACGAACAAAACAACAATAAAAGCAATTATGCCGGAAAGACTGAAAAGAGTGATACCATGCTGCGCTTGAAATCCGATAATATTCCCCAGGACAATACTGCCGGTTTTATAAACGATCGTAAGGACGCTTAATAAAAAAGGGAGCTCATAGGCAAGGATCAATTTCATTTCCCGGCTGGCTCCCAGCGCAGCAAAAGGGTTTTTTGACGCCGACGCCCCAAGGATCGCGGAAAGAGATGGGACCGTTAGCAAATAAAGGACAACGAACAGATCCCCGACAAAGCCAACGGCCGGAAAGACATTCGACATCCATAGGATCGTAGAGACCAGCGTAATTGCCGAAAGACCGACAAGCGGCGCGGCCAAAAAGACAAAGGTCGAACCGCCTTCGGGAACAATTATCTCTTTCCCAAATAACTTTGCGATATCAGCGAACGGCTGGAACCAGGGGGGTCCTTTTCGCCATTGGAGCCGGGCAGTCACTTTCCTGTCGACCCAGGTCGATAGAAGACCGATGACCGCGGAAAATAAAAATCCCGGCAGAATAAAATAGTTAAAAAATATTATTTTTAATCCTTCCACTTAAAAAAACTTGCTCCTCATTTCTTCCAGCATCGCTAAATTCTTTTTAGACCTTTCATCTTTTGGATCAATTTCGACCGCCTTTGTGAAGTTTTCGATCGCTTTTTCAACATTACCGACGCTGTAATAATTTCTTCCCAGATGATAAAAAGCGGCTGCACTCTCCGGCACCTCTTTCACAAATTTTTCGAATTCTTCTATCGCCTCTTTATATCTATCTTCCCTTGAATAAGCGATCCCCAAATGATACCGCGCGATCGCTATGTTCGGTTCTTTTTCCAGGACCACTTTAAAAACCTCGATCGCTTCTTTAACTTTGCCGATATAGTAATATGCCAAAGCCATCCAATAGCGGGCAATATGAAAATTTGGATTAATTTTTAAAGCTGTCTCAAAGGATCCTAGCGATTCTTCCAGTTTTCCCCGGCGATAGAGAGATATCCCAAGTTCATAATGGGCATCCGAATAATTCGGGTTTACCTGGACCGCTTTTTTAAATTCATCGATCGATTCATCAAGCTTGGTCTGGCGATAAAAAAGAGAAGCCAAACTTTTGTGCGCCAAAGCATTGTTTGGATCGATCTTTATCGCTTCCTGGTAGTCTTTTATCGCATCGTTTAGTTTCCCGACCCTTAAGCATGAACAAGCATTATCCATCAGTTCTTCGGCTTTTCCCATATTTTTTGCCATTTTTATCTCCTCCTGCCTAGCATATTTACGAGGATCCGGGTAGAAACCATATTCTTCTTTTTGTCGGCAACCTGGTCTTCAATATTCTCAAATGTGAGCGCCCCGGACGTACAGGTGCTTACGCAGCGCGGGATCTCGCCTTCCGCCAAACGATCGACACACAGGTCACATTTTGGAACAATATGCTTTGCCAGATCAGTTTGGATAACACCGAACGGGCAAGCGATCGCACAAGAAGAACAGCCCACGCATCTAAAGTGGCTCCGCAAGACCAGCCCGTCTTCTTGTTTTGCCATCGCCTCGTTTGGACAGGCCGCCGCGCAAGCCGGCTGGTCGCAATGCAAACAATGCATCGGTAACTCGGCTAACTTTTCAATTTTAGCATGGCCCAAAAGCGATTGCAGATGATGGCCATAAGCGCAGGCGGCGGCACAGCTTCGGCAGCCGCAGCAAAGGTCCAAATTAAGGTAAACCCTTTTTCTATTTGTCATTGTTATTCGCCCTAAACCAATAAAATTTCCTGGCCAAATTATTGCTGCCGAAATGGGTGATATTCATCTGTTCAACTTTTTCTTTTGCATCAATTAATTCCGCTTCTTTGATCTTTTCATGTAGATCTTCCTGCTTTGGGTCTATTTTCGTCTTAAGAGTATTTCTTGCCGCATGGCTAACTTCATCTTTGTCTATTTCCGCCCCTAGGAGCATCGCCACAATTTCCGCGTTCGTTTTTCCTCCGGTTTTTTCGGCAATGGCGGTCAAACTTCGCTCTTTTCCGTCCGCCATGCTATAGTCGCCGCCATCTTCCATATGGCTGGCAAGCGGAAAAACAACGGTCGTCCTATCTGCCCAATCAACATCAAAATAGGAAGAGAGGGCGACAAATTTCATAAGCCTGATCTTCTTTTCCAGCTCAGGGCTCGCAAAAGAAAGGTCTTCACCCAGCATCAAAATTGTTTTTATCTCTTCTTTATTGATCTTATCGAGCAATCCCTGCTGCGAAATATGCCCTGGAGCTTCCCGATCCAAAATAGCATTCACCCCGACAGTATTTCCATATTCATAAAGCGTCATCTCTTTTTTATTTTTTGATATTTTGCAGATCTCGCTTATAAAATAACTTATAAGGTCGTTCCGGTTTTTATCTGCGCCTGGGACAAAAAGGATCGCGCCGGCTGACGCAGAATCAAATTCTTCGGCTATTTTACGGATCGCCGCCTGATCGAGCCCCGACCTGGAAAGATCTATCGCGCCCTCTTTCCCCTTATATTTTATTAAAAGTTCATTTAATACTCCGGCTAAAACTAACGCCTCTGTTCCAGACGCATTTTTTACATGATTTGTCGCAAACCATGCAGTATGGGTAGAATTTGAATCAACTACAATAATTTTATTCCCTCTTTTGGCATATTTAACTTTGTTCACATATTGCGCCATTACTGCCGATCTCGTCAAAAGATCGCCGATAATAAGCAATGCATCGCAATTTCCAATTTCTTCCATACTCGTCCCTTCCAATCCCTTCTCATCCTTACTCATCCCCTGATAAGCCTCAATATCGGCAAAACTTCCAACAGGCGCAATATTTTTTGTCCCTATTTCATTGGCCAGCCTTGCCGCCATTAACGCGTCTTCATTGCTTGCGAGGCAAGAAACCGCTATCGCCGTCGACTCTCCCCCAAACTCTTTAAGCCCTCTTTTTGCATATTCGACAGCTTCGCTCCAGGCAATATTTCTATTTCCGATCCTTGGATAATTAAGCCTTTGCGGATGGTTCAATAATTCAAAATTATAATAGCCTCTTGGGCAAAGAGCACCGTGGTTGATCGGATTTTCCCGGTCATAATCGATCGCAACAACCGATTCGCCTTTGGCCCTAAACGCCAACCCGCAGCCAAGAGAACAAAATAAGCAAGTAGATCTCCTAATTTCGTATTTATCATTTACCATGGGTCCGGTATATCCTTTATCTGTTCCCAAGTGAAGACAGGACCGTCCTTACAGATGAAATACGGCCCAAGATTGCAATGAAAACACTTGCCGATACCGCAGCTCATATTCTTTTCCATAGAGAGATAGATATCTTTCGGAGCAAAGCCCATATCCAGCAGCCGGGTATTCACAAACTTCATCATTATTGGTGGCCCGCAAACCACCGCGACCGCATTTTTCACATTTATATCATCGTCTTTTAATATTGTGGTCACAAGGCCAACGTTTCCTTTCCAGGAAGGATCGGCGTTGTCGACAGAAATAAGCATATTTGTTTTTTTTCTTTTCCCCCAGCTCTCGATCGTATCTTTATAGCATATATCGGAGGGCGACCTTGAACCGAAACGGACCACAACTTTTTTAAGATCCTCAATTTCATGGTTTAGAGCAAACAAAAGGGCCCGCAGCGGAGCAAGCCCCACTCCCCCGCCGACCACATAAACCTCTTTCCCATGATAATCTTTCAACGGATACGGTTTTCCATAAGGTCCGCGCAATCCGACATAATCCCCTTCTTTCAAAGCATGAATTTGGGCGGTAACCTGCCCGGCTCGCATGATCGTGAACTCAATGGTATCCAGCGCTTTTGGATCCGAAGAAGGTGTAAAGGCACATTCCCCAACGCCAGGGACCGTAACCAGCATAAATTGTCCCGCTAAAAAGGAAAGCGGCTCCTCCGGTTTTAAAACAAACGTTTTAATATTCGAAGTTTCCGTAATTACTTTTTCAACTCTTGTTCGTATTGACTTATATGGATTTTCGCAATGCGACATGATCACTCCAATTTTACGGTCAAGGGGACTTGTTTTTCCAGTTCGACAAAGATCTTTCGCATATCAATATTCCCGGCGCATCCATCGATACATCTTCCGCAGCCAACGCAAGAGTACCTGCCAAGGCGGTCGAAAGAATAATCAAATTTACAGTGGTAGCGATTCTGCAGCCTATCGGACATTTTGTGGCGTGAATTCCCTCCGCCGGCAAGCTTCGCATATCCATTTTTCAGGCAAGCATCCCAAACCTTGTACCGCTCAAAAGACTTTCCCGCTTTCTGGTCAAACAACAGAAAACAGGTACACGATGGACAGGTCAAATTACAGGAGGAACATTCGACGCAATCCTTTGTTAATTCTTTCCAGATCTTATTTTCTAAATTAATTTTATGGATCGAGTTCAAGCTCATTTTTGTCGCGTATTTTTTATTACTTTCTATCAAATCCCTCTCGACTAGTTCACGATTATTTTCAACCTCACTGCTTTGCCCCTCTTTGATATCAGAGAACAGAGAACTATTACCCGCCAAAACAGTATCACCCAAAGCCGTTCCGGAACTAACAAGGTAACCATCTTTCACAATTGAAATATTTAGATCAAAGCCGTTCGTGCAATAAAGCTTCCCGCCGACCATATCACAAAAACAGGTTTTTCCGTAATTCGTGCAATCCGCACCGATCAATAATACGCTCTCCCTTCTTTTGACATAGAAAGGATCGGTCCTTTCCCCCTCGCCAAATACCCGATCTTCAATATTTATCCCTTCAAGGTCGCACCCTCTTAAACCGATCAAGGCAACTTTTACTTTTTTCTCTTTTTCGGCAGCATTAAAATAGCGCGAAACCATTTCCATTACTTGAAAAAGTATCGGCTTGAAGGTCTCCGTGGTTCGATAGCCGGAAAGGTCGAGCTTGTTGGCATTTTCGGCGGTTACTTCTTGAAGAATATTTCTTTCATCAAATTTAAAGGGCGCATACCCTCTATATTCTTTTAGGATCTCTATTATAAAACGCGTAAATCGTTCTTTTTCAATAAACTTAGTCTGCACTGTTTTCCCTCTAATTGTGAATTATTTCACAATCTATGAACAATTTTATCTTATTTAAGCTTTTCCGTCAATAGTCCTTTGCGCAGGTACTGATGGCCGGAAACAAAGAAAGAGAGGCTTTTAAGCTCGCTGGCAAGGTCGATCTCGCTAACTTTGACCTCTTTTGGAACGTTTAAGTGAACGGGCGCAAAGTTCAAGATCGCCTTTATCCCGGCATTAACAATTATCCGAGCAATATCCTGCGCGACTTCACTTGGAACGGTAAGGATCACCATTTCGATCCCATCATTTTTAACAGCGGACGGAAATTCTGCAATATCCTGGCATATTTTACCTTTATATTTCTTCCCTATCTTTTGGGGATTATTGTCAAACACGGCGGTGATCTTAAAACCCAACACCTCAAATCCTTTATATCCGGCAAGGGCGCTGCCGAGATTCCCCATTCCGATTATGGCAACTTTTCTCCCCTTTTCCAGCCCTAAGATACGCGCAATTTGGCTTTTTAAATCCAAAACAGAATAACCTTTGCCGGTTTTCCCAAAACCGCCAAAATAAGAGAGATCTTTTCTGACTTGAGATGGATTTGAACCGACAAGATCGGCAAGATTTTTAGATGAGAGGCTGTCCGTCCCTTGCTGGGATAAAAAATAGAGGTAACGGTAATAGACAGAGAGACGATTGATGGTTTTTTCTGGTATTTTCATTTGTGAATTATTTCACAATTATAGCCAAAACTGTAAAATGTGTCAACCGCCCTCTTACCCCCTACTCCCAACTCCTTTCTCCGAACTTTACCTTTATGCTATAATAACCCCATGAAAACAAAAACATTTTGGTTAATTATAGTTTCTTTGTTTTTAGCTAATGTGTGCTTTTCAATGGGAGGAAAACCGTATATGAATGATAAATATGCCGTGTTTGAGACGAGTAAAGGGACCATTACCTGCGTTTTGTATCCAAAAGAGGCCCCAAAAACGGTTGAAAACTTCATCGGGCTGGCTAAAGGCGAAAAAGAGTGGTTAGACCCGAAAACAGGAAAGAATTCCAAAGCACCCTTGTACAATGGGACGATCTTTCATCGCGTGATCCCCGATTTTATGATCCAGGGAGGCGATCCTTTGGGTCTGGGGATCGGCGGACCAGGCTATAAGTTTGGGGATGAGTTTGCAGACACCTTGACTTTTGATGCCCCGGGGAAATTAGCCATGGCCAACAGCGGTCCGAATACAAATGGCTCGCAATTCTTTATTACCGTCGTACCAACGCCCTGGCTAACCAACCATCACACGATCTTCGGACAGGTGGTTGAAGGGCAGAACATTGTAGATGAGATCGTAAATGTATCCCGCGACCAGAAAGACCGCCCGACCGAACCAGTGATCTTAAAAAGCGTAACTTTTAAAGAAACTTTATAAACCGCGCTTTTTCATCCAATAAAAAAGCCCTCCGGTCAAACCGGAGGGCTTCATTTTTTTCTAACTTTTAGTGTTAGAAGCGGTCAAAATCGCGTCCGCCTTCACTGCGTTCGCGTCTCGGTCCGCCTTGTGTCTTTGGTCTGGCTTCATTGACGGTTATTTCACGGGATCCCCATTTATAACCGGTCATCCCAGCGATCGCTTTTTCAGCGTCGGCATCTTCCATGTCGACAAAGCCGAATCCGCGGGACTTGCCAGAAAACTTATCGGTAACCACTCGGGCAGAGATCACTTTTCCGAATTCAGAAAATTTTGCTTCCAAATCCGCATCCGTTACTGTCCAAGGAAAGTTGCCAACAAACAAGCTTTTCATATGCTATTCTCCTAATAATTTTTTTGTGTTGTTGATAATGGGTTCCAGAGGTCCAAGAACGAAGGGGACTCTCGAGGTGATTCTTCCATTAACATCGACCTTTTTCATGATTTCGCATGTAATTATGCTAGTTTACCTATTTTATGTCAAGCCCAAATCGGTCGGTGCGCGGCCCAAAGAATAGAGCAGATCAAGCGTCTCCCTGATCTGCAGCTTGATCTCTTCTCCCGCATGCGCTCTGTCTGGATATATTGAATAAAGCTGCTGGTATTTTTGCGGGGTCACATTGATCATGACCGAACTTGCGCCCGCCATCAGGCCAAGTCTTCTGGCATTCTTATCCATGGTCTCAAAACCGGTCGTAACAACTATTTTAGCGTTAGTAGGATCGGCGATCCGGCTTACCGCCAGGACTTTAAGCACTCGGTCGGCTTTAGGGCTATCGGGGAGGACTGGGCCAAAGGTATACATCTCCGCCTTCAATTCCTTGGCTAATATGATATCGTTTAATAGGTCTTCTTCCGTTTGTCCGGGAAGGCCGATCAGTCCCCCGGTTGCAACTAAATAGCCAAGCGCATAGGCTTCGCGCAGATCGTTAACCCTATCTTCCAGACTATCGCCACAGTGCAGCTGCGCATAGATCACCGGGTTGCTCGTCTCAAAACGCATTAAGATCCCGCGGGCGCCGGCCTCGTACAAACTCTTCAAGCCTTCTTTTCCAACCTCCCCCACCGAAACAAATAACAGAACGGCATGGCGCTTTTTTATTTCCTTGATCAATCCGGCAAGACGTTCAACGGTAAATTCCGGGTCCTCACCCGCCTGGAGGACCAAGGCCTTAAAGCCATATTCCTCAATAGCTATCTTTGCGGCATCCAATATCTCTTCATCGCTCATGCGGTAGCGCTTAATGTCTTTATTTCCCAGCCTGATCCCGCAATAGGTACAGTCATTTTTACAATAATTTGAAAATTCAATTATTCCATGGACGCAACAGGAGTTTTTCAGATGTTTTTGTCGCAAAAAATTTGCCGTTTTATACAGAAGGTCCAATTCCGCAGGATTCTCGGCCTTTAAAAGCGTCAGCAGTTCTTCATTTTTTAGTTCGCGGCCTTCCGCCGCTTTGTCCAGGATCAAAGTAAATTTTTTATCGATGCTTTTATCGCTCAGATCGAGGCGGGACAGGCGCAGGTCTGTGTCGCGAAGCTCAAAGAAGAGCTCTTTCCAGGTCTCCAGGATCTCAAGCGCTTCCCTTTCCGGGATGGTCTGGATCACATAGCCCCCCTGGGCGTAGATATAGTCGCCTAATTTAAGATCGACGATCTCGTTGATCGCTTTTTTCTTTTCGCCGAAGTAGTCGACGGTCACGCTCTTACCGCTTAACTCCGCTACTTTCCCGGGGATTGCATAACACATGATACCTTCATTTTACCATACGAATAAAGCCATGTTATACTATTCGCAGCATGAAAAAACTTGTCGGCATCATCGGCCATCCGATCGAACATAGCATCTCCCCTGCCATGCATAATGCCGCTTTCAAAAAGCTCGGGCTTGAGTTTGAATATGTCCCGTTTGACGTTAAGCCGGAAGATCTTTCCGAAGCGATCAATGGCTTTAGGGCCCTTCATGTTGCCGGGTTTAATGTCACCGTTCCGCACAAAGAAAACGTCATGCAATATCTTAACCGGACCACAAAACTTGCCGAAACTATCGGCGCCGTTAATACCGTTAAAAATCAAGATGGCGAATTAATTGGCTATAATACCGACGGCCCCGGGTTCATTGAATCGCTTATGCAAGACGCAGGTTTCGACCCAAAAGGGAAAAATGTCCTTGTGATCGGTGCAGGCGGAGCCAGCCGCGCAGTCGCCCTCTCCCTAGCAGAAGGCCATGCAAAAACAATCTATATTTCAGACGTTGCCGCTGGCAAGGCCGACGCCTTAGCAAAATATATCGATTCATTTGAAAATGTTTCCTGCAAGGCAATTGAACTTAGCCAAGGTATCTTTGATCAGATCGACCTGCTTGTAAATGCGACCCCTATCGGAATGCATCCCATGATCGATGCCTCCCCGATCCCGGAGGGGATAAAACTGCCAAAAGAGCTAATGGTCTATGATCTGGTCTATACTCCATCGGAAACAAAAATATTAAAAGCAGCTAAAAAAGCCGGCTGCAAAACTTGCACCGGACTTGGGATGCTTGTGCGGCAAGGCGCTTTGGCTTTCACGCTCTTTACCGGAGAAGAAGCTCCGATCGAAACCATGCAACAGTCAGCTAAAGCCGCCCTCCGCCTTTAGGCAGGTCCATTTTCGTGATCCCTTCCCCGAAGAGTTCTTTTGCAATATGCCTGATCTTATGAAAAAGGCTATGCACCGCGTATTTTGAGGAGATTCGTATGCAGGTTCGGCACGATTCAAAATGGATCCTGGGAGCAGCGCAGGCTTCGCCTTTAAAAAGGAGGCATCTTTTCGAGGCCGGAAACCTTGAATTCTCTATTTCTCCGCTCTGGATATGTTCGCCTATCGGATTTACTTCCATACGCATGATTATAGGCCTTTTACTCCTAAAAAACAAAAAGCGGAAAAACAGGCTTTTCCGCTTCGTGTTCGGCGTATCTTGGTGAAAGATATGGCTTCTTACTTATATATCGTTAATTTTTGGAAGAAATTTCACTTTAAATTAAAATGAGATATACTTATCACATGAAAGGCTTCGCGCTGGCAATTATATTGTCCCTAATGCTTGCTCTGCCATCCCAAGCAGGAGAAGCAAAAAAACTCGACACATCAAAACATTCCGGCCTGCTCGTTATTATTAAAAATTCCCTGAAACAAAACGCTAAGATCCCATCCACCGGGTTTGAAGAGGCTTGGCAACTAAGCCTAAACGCCAGAAGCTTTTATGAACTGGATGTTAATAGGTTTTACGGCGAGTTCTCACGCACAATTGCCGTTATGCTTGCCGGGGACAAAGAAGGCTTTGCTCTTTACCTTTTTGCGGCAACGCCCGACTATAAAAGCGCTAAATATCTGGCAGGATCCAGCGGCTCGGTCGCAATAAATATCGCTAAATTCGATATCAGCACCAAAGGCGACCAAATTGCGATCTGGAGCCAGAGACCATACAGCGCCGACGAACAAACGACGGTGTTAAAATGGGATGGAAAAAAATTATCCATTATCGGCGAGAAAGGAAGCGACCCCTCCCTAAAATATTTTGAAAAAATGAAAAAATTGGTTGCCGATGGAAAGCTCGAGGAGGCAATGAAAAGCAAGGAAGAAGTATTTTATCCCTCTGCCTACTCAGAATACTATGAGGTCCCTTCGTTAATAATAAAGGGAACGCATAAATACGCTTTAACCCAATATCGCCAGGGAAAAACCAAGGCCGCGATCGAAGTTTTAAAATGGGGGATCGATGAATATCTAACTCTTCAATTAAATGCCACATTAAGCATTAAAAACATTAACAATTTAGAAGAGCTTCTGGTCCCAGCCACGGATATTCGTGAAAAATATCGGATCCCAAAAGAAGAGTTCGCAGCCATTTTGAATGATTATGCATTTTTTCTATCACAAAATGGAAAAAACAAAGATGCCGAGAAATACCTGGAAGTTGTTGTCGAGTTCGATCCAAACAGAACGGTCGCCCTGCTCAACATTGGGGATGTTTGCTGGGCGCTGGGGAAAAAAGACGCGGCGATCGATTATTATAATCGGTATCTTGAATATATGGGGACCAATAACCCAAAGATCCCAAAAAGGGTATTGGATAGGGTAAAATGAAATTTATTCGAACATTATTTTTCTATTTATTATTACTAATAACCTTCTTTCTCGGAACAGCTTGGGCGATATTATTTTCTCTCTTCTCCTCTCCCTCCAATAGAATTAAAAATTTCCAGAAAGTAGCCAAACAATGGGGAAATTTACTGGTCTGGATCAGCGGCATCCCGTTAAGCGTTCGAGGGATAGAAAACCTCCCTAAAAATGAATCCGTGATCTACGCATCAAATCACCAGGGAGCCGCAGATATTCTTATTTTACTGGCCGTCCTACCCGAGAACTTTACCTTCATCATTAAAAAGGAGCTCTTTGATATCCCACTTTTTGGCTGGTATTTAAGGGCCGCCGGCTATATCTCAATTGATCGCGGAAGCCGCCGCGGAGCGGTCGAGATGATCAATAATTCAATTAAGAGGCTAAAAGAGGGAGGAAGTATACTGGTTTTCCCCGAAGGGACGCGCAGTCCCGATGGAAAACTGCAAGAGTTTAAACGGGGCAGCTTGTTATTGGCTTACAAAGCTGGCGTTAGAGTGGTTCCGATCGCGATCGACGGAAGCTACTACATTCTCCCGAAAAAAAGTCGCCTGATCAATCCGGTTCCGGTAAAAGTATCGATCGGAGAGCCTTTTTCGCTGGATAAATTCGAGGGCGATTACAATAAAGCCAACGACGAGCTCTATAAAATTATTGAAAAGATGCTTGGATAGCATCCGCTAGCGTAGCTGCCTGAACAAGCTTGATCTTCGTGCTTTTAAATTGCTTGAAGTTGCCAGCCGGCAAAATAAACCGTTTAAAGCCGAGTTTTTCGGCTTCTTTTACCCGTTGCTCAATGTGTGATACCGCCCGAACCTCGCCCGCCAACCCGATCTCTCCCGCACAGGCAACATCTCCCGCGATCGGCCGGTTTTTATAGGAGGACGCAATGGATAAAGCCATCGGCAGATCGATCGCCGGCTCCTGCGCTCTTATTCCTCCGGCAATATTGATAAAAACATCCAGCGCCGCCGTTTTTATCTCGGCCCGCTTTTCAAGGACCGCCAAAACGATCATCGCCCGGTTATAATCGGCGCCAACGACCGTCCTTCTCGGAGAGACCATCTTCGTAAAAGCGGTCAGTGCTTGAACTTCCAGGAGAAGAGGCCGCGATCCCTCCATGACCGCCGCAACCGAGGAGCCGCTTTGGTCCTTGGGGCGTTCGGATAAAAATAATTCCGATGGGTTTTCAACCGGGACCAGGCCATTTTCCTTCATTTCAAAGATCCCAATTTCCGAGATCGCCCCAAAACGATTTTTTACCCCGCGCAGGATCCGAAATTGTTTGTGCTCATCTCCTTCGAAATATAAAACTACATCAACAATATGTTCCAAAAGACGCGGCCCTGCGATATTGCCGTCTTTGGTAACATGGCCGATGATAAATATTGGAATATGCGTAGATTTCGCGATATTTACAAGGTATGCGGACGATTCCCTTACCTGCGCAACAGATCCTGCCGAGGATTGAATATCTTCCCTAAAGATCGTTTGGATAGAATCGACGATCACCATTTCCGGTTTTTCTTCCTCGATGGCTTTTTCGATCGCAAAAAGATCGGTCTCCGGAAAGAATTTTATCTTCGGAGAAAGAGCCTTCAGCCGTTCTGCTCGCAGACGGACCTGTTTTGCCGATTCTTCTCCGGAAACATAGAGGATCTTTTTATTTGAACTGCTCGCCGCCTGAAGAAGAAGGGTGGATTTTCCAATGCCGGGGTCGCCGCCGACCAAGATCGCTGCCCCTGCAACCACTCCCCCGCCCAGGACCCTATCAAACTCATCGATCCCGGTCTTTATCCGTTCTTCGTTTTTGTAATCAATGTCCGATATTAAAGTGGGTTTTTGATTTTTAGAATTTGTGGTTTTGGATTTGCTTAGTATTTCGAATTTCGGATTTAGTATTTTCTCTTCTATGAGTGTGTTCCACTCCGCGCATCCCGCACACTGTCCCTGCCACCGGGGGTGGTCAAGCCCGCAAGACTTACAAACAAAGCTGGTTTCAGTTTTTTGCATCGGCTATTTTACGGCTGGCCTGCCTGCCGGTAGGCATGGAGATAACTTCTTTCTTTTTACGCTGGTTTTTACAGGTTTTTTTTCAATAAAAGTTTTCTTTTTTCCGGTAAAAAATATCTGGTCATCTTTTACATCAACCTTGATATCCGTTCCATAAAAGAACTTCCCTCGCAGGATCTCTTCGGAAAGATTGTTTTCAATATTATCTTCGATCGCCCTGCGCAGCGGCCTAGCGCCAAGTTTCGGGTCATAGCCTTTATCAATGATAAAATCTTTTGCCTTTTTTGTTAGGTTAAGGGAAAAACCTTTTTCTTCCAGCCGTTTGTTGATATCGATAACCATAATATCAATGATCGGAGCCAGATCTTGCTTGGAAAGCGGATGAAAGACGATCGCTTCATCAACGCGGTTCAAAAATTCCGGGCGGAAGCTCTTTTTGAGTTCCTCCAGGACCGTTTTTTTCATTTTATCAAAGCCCATATTTACATCGTCCCGCGACGTGAATCCCATTGTAGATTCTTTCATTATAAGGTCGGCCCCAACATTGCTGGTCATGATGATCACGGTGTTTTTAAAGTCGATCTTCCTTCCTTGTGCGTCGGTGGCATGCCCTTCATCAAGAACCTGAAGCATTAGGTTCATAACATCTTTATGCGCCTTTTCAATTTCATCGAACAAGATAACGGAATGCGGCTTTCTCCGCACTTGCTCGGTAAGCTGGCCGCCTTCTCCAAAACCGACATAGCCGGGAGGAGAGCCGATCAGCCTCGAAACGGTATGCGACTCAAGATATTCGGACATATCGATCCGAATGACCGCATCGATGTCCCCAAATAAAAATTCTGCCAGACGTTTGCCAAGCTCGGTCTTTCCAACACCGGTCGGTCCCAGAAAAATGAACGAGCCAATTGGCCGTCCCGGATCTTTTAGCCCCGCCCTGGCCCGTCTGATCGATTTGGCGATAATTTTTATCGCTTCATCCTGCCCAACGATCCTTTTCCCGAGCTCCTCTTCCATCCTAAGCAGCCGCTCGGTCTCTTCCTGCGTCAGCTGGGTAAGTGGGACGCTCGTCCAAGACGATACGATCTGGGCGATCGTTTCCGAAGTTACTTCGGGATAATTTTCCCGAGGGAGTTTTGCGATCTTATTCGAAGCGGCTTCATATTTTTGTTTAAGGGACTCTTCCTTGTCGCGCAACTGCGCCGCAAGCTCGAATTCCTGGGATTCCGCCGCCAGATCTTTTTCTTTGCGGATATTTTCCAGCTCTTTTGAGATCTCGACCAGCTCCGGAACTAATGCAATATTATTCAGCATTATGCGCGAAGCAGCTTCATCAATAATATCGATCGCTTTGTCGGGCATAAATCGATCCGGGATATATCTTGCTGAAAGTCTGACCGCAGAAACGAGCGCATCATCGGTTATCTTAACTCTATGAAAATCCTCATACCGGCTTCGCAGTCCTTTTAATATTTCAATGGTTTCGGAGACCGATGGCTCATCGACCATTACGGACTGGAACCTTCTCTCAAGCGCTGGATCGGACTCGATCCTTTTCCTGAATTCGTCGATCGTGGTGGCTCCGATACATTGGATCTCGCCTCTGGCAAGCGCCGGTTTTAAAATATTGGCCGCATCCATCGCCCCTTCGGCCGCCCCTGCGCCGATTAATGTATGTAGCTCGTCAATAAAAAGAATGATCCCGCCATGTTTGATCACTTCGTCCAAAAGTTTTTTTAGTCTCTCTTCAAATTCTCCGCGGTATCTTGTCCCGGCGATCAACAGCCCCATGTCCAGAGAGACGAGCCTTTTATCGCCAAGGGTACTTGGGATATCGCCAGAAATTATTTTTTGCGCCAAGCCTTCAACGATCGCAGTTTTTCCAACGCCGGCCTCGCCGATCAGGACCGGATTGTTTTTGCGGCGGCGCGATAATATCTGAATAACGCGCTCAACTTCTTTGGCCCGTCCAACGACAGGATCAAGTTTTTTATCCCTCGCTAAAATGGTCAGGTCCCTTCCAAAAACATCGAGCATTGGGGTTTTGCTATGGCGCGGTCCCGGTTTTTTCTGCCCGGCGATCCCTTCGCCCAGAAGAGAGATTATGATCCCTTTGACCGAGGCGGCATTGATCCCAAATTCCGCTAATACCGTTGCGGCCGACCCTCCCCCTTCACGAATGATCCCCATAAAAAGATGCTCAACGCCAACATGCGAGTGCCCCAAACCGCGCGCCTCATCCCAGGCTGATTCAATGACCTTCTTTACCTGAGCATTAAATGGAACTTCGATCCGATTAACCGCTCTCCCCTCCGGACGACCCGATAGCTCCTCTTCTAGCCGCTCTTTAATGACCGCAGGCTCAACTTGGAAATTTTCGAGGATCTTGATCACCATCGGCTCGCTTTCGCGCAGCATGCCAAGCAAAAGATGCTCGCCACCGACATAGTCGGAGCCGACCCTTTTTGCCTCTTCCTGCGCCGCCATAATGACGCGAATTGCCCGTTCGGTAAATTTCTCAAACATGATCGAAATTATATCAACCTACCGTCATTAGCGCAAGTTTTGGCATATTTATTGCGATAATATATTTGAGGAAACATGGATAAACTCGAAGAAAACAATTCAACTTCTATGACCATTGGCGATATTAAATATGTCACCACCGGCAATATTATATTTTCGGACGAAAAAGAATATTTTCAAGCCGAAAGCGCGCTTTTAGGCCGGTTCGACGCCTTGATCGAGAAAGGGATCTTGTCGAACGGAATGAGCTGGCTCATGGATAAAGTGAAATAAAACCTACGCGGACTGCGGCAGAGTAATGATAAAGGTCGTCCCCTTCCCAGCGATGCTTCTCACCTTAATTGATCCTTTATGCTCCTCAATTATTCGCAGAGTTATCGGCAAGCCCATCCCTGTTCCAGTCATTTTTGTGGTAAAGAACGGATCAAACAGGCTCTTTAAATTATCATCGGAGATCCCTTCCCCGGAATCGGTTATTTCCGTAAAAATTACAGGGACCGGTTTTCCCATTTCTTCCTCTTCGCCCCAAACAAACTCCTCTCCTTTTTTGATCCCTTTTCTTTCGTGCATTTTTCCAAGTTTAATAACTTCACCCACATCTGTTTTAACGATCAATTCGCCGCCTTTCCCCCCCTGCATAGACTCAATTGCATTTTTTATGATATTCACATAAGCCTGGGAAAGCTGACCGGCATCTCCCGGTATTAGGGGAAGATCCGCTAATTTTTTTGTTACCCGGATATCGTGCTTTTTGCACTCGCTTTCAAACAAGAGAAGGACTTCTTCGAGCAAAAGATTCACATTCACGCGCGAAAACTCCGGCTTCATCGGACGTCCAAATTTCAACAGGCTTTCCGCGATCCGGTTTATTCTTTCGATCTCGTGGGGGATAATGCTTGAAAATTTCTCCCTGAATTCCTTGTCCTCCCATTTCTGTTGCAAAAGCTGGGTAAAGGTCCTAAGCGAGACCAAGGGATTTTTTATCTCATGCGCCATCCCGGCAGCCATGGTCCCAAGCGAGGCAAGCTTTTCTGAAAGGATAAGCCGCTCCTGGCTATCCCTTAGGTCCTTTGTCATCTGGTTAAAGGTCAGGGCAAGCTTCCCAATTTCATCTTCGGAGCTTACCTCGATCTTGTAGCCAAGCTCTCCCCTTGCGACAGCTTCAGCGCCCAGCGTCAGATCTTTTATCGGCTTTTCGATCGATTTCGCAAAAAATATCCCCGAAATTGCCGTAATAATTATCCCGGCAATAATAAAAAGAAGCGAATTTGTTTCCAGCCGGCGCATTTCAAAATAGGCGGAAGAGATCGGCTCTTCAATGACCAATCCGATATTGAATTTTCTTATCGGCAGATAGGCCCCGACAACCGTGCTTCCAAGCTCATCCTTAAATTCTCTGGCACCGCTCCCTCCCCGCACAAAGGCTTGTACTCCCTCATTCCCCATAACATTCTCTTTCTGAACCGCTCTTTTAACATCCGGATGCGCGAGCAAGTTTCCGTTTTTATCTACAATAAAGGCCACGGCGAAACTTTCCATCTCCCTTTCCGCAAGTATTTTTTGAAACTCCTCCATCGTGGGCAATGTGTCTTTTAATTCGATCCTTTTTACCATATCTTCAGCAGCTTTCAGATACGAGCTCTTGATATAGCGCGAAAGCGCCCCTTTGCTGATATTCATCGTCGCCAGCGTCGTTGCTTCGAACAAAATTACGATCAAAAGTACAAATATCAGCATTAATTTAAAAAGCACCCGCGTTTTCAAAAAGTTCAAGGGAGAGATCTCTCCCGCCATTTGCGCGGGGATAAGCTCGCTTAATAGAATTCCCGATATTGCCACAAAAGAGATCAGCAAAGCGGCAAGAAAAAAGGCCGGCTCTTCAAAACGGATATAATAAAACGAAAAGGCCATCGAAAGAAGCATTAAAAAAGCGGAAAGGGCAGAATAAAAAAGCTGGCGCTTCTCCCCTTTATTTTTACTCAATAGCGATTTTAATATTGAGAACACCAAAAGTCCGGTCCAAAAAAAGGCAAAGAAGGGACGCACGTAGGCTGGGTTTGAAAAGTTTACGATCGGCTCAATGATCCCTTCCCGATAGACCAGGCTGACAGACGCAAAAGACACATTAAATATTAGGAGTCCGGCGATCCCGGCAAATATCAGCGAAAAGATATGCCCAAAACGGACAGAAAACTTCTCTACAATGAACAGCCACAAAAAGAGAGCAGAAGCTAAAGTGCTGATCGCGACCGTTTTTTGGATCCAGATCAGATCGGACAGGCCCCTCCCCATATTAAACATAAGCTGCGAGGCAATGATCGATGAAACATAGGAAAAGAAAGCCAAGAAAAACATACTAAGAAAGATCTCTTTTAATTTCCTGCTTTTCAAAAAACTTCCAAAAAATGCAGCCGCGCCCGAGAATAATATGCCGGCCGTGAATATTTCAGCAAAAATACTGATAATTGTAAGTGTTGAAAACATTACCGCCCTACCTTTATGTCGATCTTGCCGCTCGCCTTCCCTCCGGCAGCATTGGCAACGGTCACCGGAATAGAATAATTTCCGGAAGAAATTGACGGCAAAATGGTAAATTGTACTTCCCAGATCGGATCAACAACATCATAATTTCGAAGAGCCTGCGCCCGCGCCAGGCCAAAGCGGCTAAGGTCAACGCTTACTTCGCTAACATCGCTCTCCCTCCCCGGGTTATCTATCCAGATCAATATTTTTGCCGGCGTAGTGCCGTCGGCAGACAAAATTTCCGGCTCGCTTTTAATCCCGGTAATTTTAGGGATAATGTCCACCACTAAACTGGCCTTGGCCAGCGCCAGCCAACCTTTTTTATTAGCGATCGAAACAGGAATGTCTTTCTCCCCCATCGCCGTTTTAGGTGAAACTGTTGCTTGCAGGGTATAAACGCCGTCCCCGGCTTTAGTATCGCCAAACATCCCATTGTCTACCAATGCAGTATTCGGCAATCTGCCGATCGGACCTAGATCTGCCCGGACACCAGCGATATTTGCCAGTCCATCCGGATCATTTACCGAAGCATAGATCCCAATGATCGTCCTTCCGTCCGGAGGGATCCTAAAGGGGACCGCTTTTACATAATTTACTATTGGGGTTAACCCGACCTTGTTTACTTTTGAAATATCATAGCCGACTGTCCAGGAAAATAGGTCGCCAATTTTCTTTTTCACAATATCCGTCGCCGAAAGGAGTTTTATCGCCTCATCTTTCGTTAGGTTTGCTTTTGCTGTCTCCCCAAAAACAGGGAAGATCAACAGGAAAAATAATATTATAAAATTAATAAACTTGCTTCTCATTTATAGCCCAACTTTTTAAATATTTTATCCCCTTCTTCTTTCGAAACTTCATCTTTCGGCCTGAAAGTACCATCAGCAAAAGAGGTCATTAAGCCTTGATCCGCCACCGCTTTTACATAAGGGGCGATCTGGCTGGTTTTCTCTACGTCAATAAAAACATCCTTATCGATCTTTGGCAATTCTATCCCGGCCGCCTTAGCGATCCAAACCGCCAATTCCCCCCGGGTGATATTGACGTTCAAGGCAAATTCCGCTTCGCTTGAGACATCGATCACGCCGAGCGTTACGAGGTCCTCGACTTTTGATTTTCCGTCGGAAATGATCCGCCCTTTATTCATATCTTCCGCAAGCTGGATCCTCGCCCGCCGCAAGACCTTGTATTTCCAGGTCTTATTTTCTCCTTCATACCGCGCATCAACTACGATCAAGTTCTTTCCCATCGCAAGCGGGACCGCTGTTTTAAAATTATTTTTTTCATCCAGCGCTGCTTGTCCGCCGTTAATATAGACCGCGACGCCGTCTTTTACTTTTCCCAAAACATCGATCGAGTCATTATATGTGGAGATGTTGTCTTCCAACGATATTTTTGTCAGCGCGTCTTCCAGCGCGATCGCCGGTTTATCAAACGCCAGGTTTTTGATCACGATCCAATCTTTCGGGAAGTATAATACCGATAGGCAAAATAAGTTTTGAGCGGTGATCGGGTCGCGATAGGTTGAAGCATCGACCCCCCATTCACCGTTTCGATAGCCCGCGCCAAAATTCAAATTTGTCGATACGCCGGTTTGGGCCCATTGCTGCATAAGACCGCTTCGCAAGAAAAAATTCTTATTGAATCCCCATTCGCCGCCAAGCCTTGCAAGCGCCGGTTTGCTTTTTGAAACATCCAATTCACCAAAGATCGACAACTCCCTGCCTTCCATAAAGACCGGAGAATCTATGTCGCCGATCACTTTCGCAGCGCCTCCCAATCGCAATACCGCTGGGATCCCTTCGGGATCGCCAACGTCCCAAACAACCTCTCCACCTCCGAGCATTTTCGCGGGCAAAATATTCTGCAAAGTAGCCCCAGCCGACCACCATGGCCCACCCTTCCAGAGAACGCCAAGGTCAACATCGTAGCCTGAAGCATTCCGGTCGGTTTGGCCGGTCCGCTTAAAGGTCTCCCCCAACAATGCCTTTATGGAGAGGCCAACGCCGATCCTTTGAAAAGCTTCGTTTTTTTCGTATAAAGCCGGCAAAAATGACAACTTCGTCCCATAAGAAAGCGCGATCAAGCTGCTATTTGAACTTGCCGTTCCACCAGAGATCGGAATATTTGTAATATTTGAATTTATTACCGCGAGGCCAAAAGAGGAGCCAAAACCGGTCGGATATGCCTGAATAACGGTTAAGTTCTCGATATCCTTGATAGAGGCTTCGATCCCTTTTGCCCACGCCAAGCCTCCCGGATTAAACAATATTGCGCTTGGGTCATCCGATGCGCCGGAAAATCCTCCGCCAATACCAAGCGGCCTTCCGACCAGGTCAGACCAAAATGGATTTATGCCAATTTCCCCAATAAGCGCCAAAGATTTGAGGCTTAAAAAGGTAAAAATCAACGCTATAACGATCGAGATCTTTTTCATATTATATTATATCGAGTACGCTTCTGGCTTTCCCTTCCCAACCAAGCTGGTCTGTTGCCTTAACAATGATCTCTTTGTTCCCTGGTTCTTTTGGAACAAATGTAAAATTCAACGAATATGTCCCATCACCGGCAACCTCATCGCCATTGGTCCCGTCATCAACCATTTCGGCGTCGTACGCTCCGCCAATTGAAGAGAGATCGACCTTAACTTTTGCCAAAGGAGAAAAACCCTGCCGCAAAGCGATCGCAGCGCGCATTTTAATTATAGCCTGCTCCCCCAACCTGGAACTCGCCGGATCGATCATGAAAGATTCCACTTCCGGCGAAACATTTATACCACAAAATTTACCTATCGTATACGAGCGATTAAAGTCCGATAAAAACTTCACTTGCCGCTGGACAGAAGGGAGTCTGGAAATTAAAATTACGGCTTGAGCCCTGGTCATTTCAGAAGTAGCGTCCGCCGCCGGGATGGCTGCTTCAGTTGATCCCTCAGCCCGGCCAAGGATCTCATCCGCTTCGCTTCGAGGGATCGGACTATCGATGCCTAAAAGATTATTCGGATATTCCCCAATATAGCGGGCTATTTTGGCCGCTTCGATCTGCGGCGCGCGCCAATGTTCTTTGGGAACATCAAAATAGACATCTTCATTCGGTTGTGCCAGCTTCAAGTTTTTTGCTTTAACGACCCAGGCTAAAAAGTCCCCGCGGCTTAGAACATCATCGGGATGGAAACTTCCGTCCGGCATCCCTTCGATCATCCCAAGCGTAGCCAAAACCAGGATATAACTTCTTGCGGAGTGTTTTTTGCCGTCTCCCTGATCGTCAACATCCGGAAAACCGATCATCCTTAGGATCCGCAGCTTTTTTTTCTCTTTTTCGTTCTTTACTTCTATTAAGTTTTTACCGGGATGAAGGATCGCGCCGCAGATAAACGATCCGTCGCCTTTTGGAACCATTGGAATATTGTTAATGGAAAACTCAAACGGGTTATTGGTGCTGCCGGAAACGATCTCCACGTCTGAAAAAGAAATTTTCATATCTTTCGGAATATCAATTTTAATTTCTGCAAAAACCGGGGAAAATAGAATAAATAAAACAAAGCACACAAAAGGTACTTTCATGTTTGGATTTTAGCATAGATTGTTGCCGAAGTTAAACATATTTGTTATCATTGCTTTAATGTTCCTTAAAAAGATAATACTCCGGGGATTCAAAACCTTTGCAGACCAGACCGAAATAGATTTTGGCCTTGAATCACGGATCACTGCCGTTGTTGGCCCGAATGGCTGCGGCAAGAGCAACCTGCTTGATGCCATAAGATGGGTCTTGGGAGAAGATAACTCCCGCAGGCTTCGCGTCTCCTCGCTTTCAGACATCATCTTCGCCGGGACCGCCAAAAGAAAAACGCTTTCCATGGGCGAGGTCAGCCTGATATTCGACAATACGGACGGAAAGGTCGCCATCCCCTATTCCGAACTTGGCATTAAACGCCGGACCTTTCGAGAGGGCGAGAGTGAGTTTTCCATCAATAAAAACACTTGCCGCCTGAAAGACATTAAAGACCTCCTTCTCGATACGGGGCTTGGCGAAGGAAGCTACGCAATTATCACCCAGGGAGAAGTGGATGCCATTCTTTCAAGCAAAGGCGAAGAGCGCCGCGCGGTTTTTGAAGAAGCGGCCGGGATCAATAAATACAAGACCAGAAAAGTTTCCGCCGAAAAAAAATTAATTGCCGCAGAACAAAACATCCTCCGTATAAGCGACCTGAAGATCGAGGTTGAAGAACATATCATTACGCTTGAAGACCAGGCGCGAAAGGCCAAAGAATACCTGGCGATACAAAAGAACGTCCGCGAACTAGAGCTCGGCATGACCAAGAAAATAATGGGGAATTTGATCGAAAAAAAGATCGTTCTTGAAGAGCAGCTTGCCGTTGCAAAACAAGCCACCGCCGCAAAAGAAGCCGAAGAAAAAAAAGGCGAAGAAGAGCTATTAAAGCTAAAAGCCGAAGTCCGAAAGATCGAATCCGAACTTGATTCTTTGTTCGGAGAGCTGGATCGGACAAAAGACAAACTGCGCGATTTGGAACTTAACCGCCGGTTCTTCGAAGGAGAGATCGAGCGCGACCGGAGAGCGCTTGCGGCGTTAAAAAATAAAAAGATCGAACTATTGGAAAAGATCGATTCCCTGCATAAAGCAGAAAAGGAATCGCTAAAGATCGATGCTTCCAACCTGCAAGTTGCAGAAAATATTCATGCCATCGCCGCGCACGCCAAAGAACTTGCCCGGCTCCTCGCATCGATCATTTCATTCTTTAATCAAGCAGAAACTTTTCAAGTGCTGGACCAGCTAAGCGGCGAAACCTCGTCAAGAAACATTAAAATTGAACTCCTTGAAGAAGAAGCCGGAAGGCTCGCCGCAGAGATCTCTCAAGGAGAGGTCCTTATCAATACTCGCACCGAGGAATTAAAAAAGTTATCCATGGCTGTCGGCGAAGATGCTGCAAAAGCGATCATTCTTGAGAAGATCTCCAAGCTAAAATTCGATAAAGAAACGATCAACAAAAAAGCATTTGAATTTGAAGAAAGCATCCATTCCAGCGAAAAACTGGATCGCGCCGCGAACGAAAAAATAACCGCGCTTGAGATCGCGATCGCCAAAATAGAAGGCGAAATGGTCGGCCTGCATGAAAAAATATTTGGCGAATACAATCTAAGCATGAAGGAGCTTGAAGAGCTCCCATACATCATTGCAAGCGTATCAAAAGCCAGGACCGAGATCGATGAAGGCAAGCTCCGCTTAAGGGAACTCGAGCCGGTCAATCTGCTTGCGATCGAAGAATTCGAAAAAAGTAAAGACAGGCTCTCTTTCCTTGGAGCACAACTTGAAGACTTAAACAGCGCCCGGGAAAACCTAAAAAACCTGATCATCGAACTGGATAAAAGAGCGGAAGAGGTCTTTTTAGAGACAATGCAGCAGCTCTCAGCAATTTTTTCAGAAACCTTTTCAAAATTATTTACCGGCGGTGAAGCAAAAATATTTTTGACGCCGAATATGCCGGCCCTTGAAGCCGAAATAGAGATCGAAGTGCGGCCGTCAGGCAGAAAGTGGCTCCCTCTATCCATGCTTTCGGGCGGAGAAAGGTCTTTATGCGCGATTGCGATCCTTTTTTCTCTGTTAAAGATCCGTCCCTCTCCTTTCTGCTTGCTGGATGAAGTCGATGCGGCCCTAGACGAAGCAAATATCGGCCGTTTTGTTACAATGCTAAAAGATCTAGCCGTTCAAACACAGATCATAATCATAAGCCACAATAAAAGAACGATGGAAGTTGCCGACAATATCCACGGCGTTACCATGCAGGAAGCGGGCGTTTCTAGGGTCATCTCTGTTAAGCTGGCAAATCTGTCCGCATGAAAATAAAAAAGATCGTACAATTTTCTGTTTCTTTTTTCGTGATCTCCTTTCTAGTGTTCCATACTTCTATTGGAAAAACTTCCGCGCAAAATTATGTAAAAAGGCCGGTCGCGGGATCCTTCCAAGACGCTGTCGCAGTATGGGGAACCAACGGAATTGAAATAAACAACTCTATCGGGAACACTCCCCAGATAAATCCGAAGATGATCGGCCCTTATCAAGGTTTCTATTTCATGGTTTGGGAAGACAACCGGAACGGATATTCAAATATCTATGCTCAAAAGATCGACGAAGCCGGCGCAAAATATTGGGGAAGCGAGGGCGTCCAGCTCTGCACCGCCAAAGGGAACCAAAACTTCCCCAGTCTGACAGAAGACGGAGCAGGCGGAATAATCGTTGTCTGGCAAGATTATCGGCATGGGAATACGGATATTTTTTCACAACGCATCGGCAGCCAGGGAAACCTGCTCTGGGAAAGAAATGGGGCGCCGATCAGCACCGCAGCCGCCGGACAATTTGCCCCGGAAATAATTTCAGACCTTGCCGGAGGAGCCATTATTGTTTGGCATGACTACCGAAGCGGAACAGGTGAAGACATTTTCTCCCAAAGGATCAATAAAGACGGCGAAAACTATTGGCAGCAGAACGGGATCCCGGTTTGCGACGCGCCCGGAACACAGTGGTATCCCAAAATCTCTCCGGATAATAGCGGGGGAGCGATCATAGCCTGGACCGATGGAAGAGGCGGATCATCAAACAACGATATATACGGCCAAAGGATCGATCAAGCCGGCCGGCTCCTCTGGCAAAAGAATGGGATCGCTATTTGCCAGAATTCGCGCAATCAGGAGCACCCCAACATCCTTTCTGTTGATGACGGAGCCATCATTGTTTGGGATGATTCAAGAGGCGGCGCTCCAAACATCTATTCCCAAAAAATTAATTTTGAAGGGACCCCTTTTTGGATAAAAGACGGAATAGCGGCAACAGCCGCAAGCAATTCACAGCAGGGGGCAAAACTTGCGCCTGATGGCAGCGGAGGCGCCGTATTGGTCTGGGCTGACGGACGGCAGGAAGAAAGCATAGTATTTACACAAAGATTATCGAGCGGGGGAAATTTAATGTGGGGAGACAACGGCCGATCCTTCGGCAAAGGGGCAGCTAGGCAAGAAAACCCCTCCGTCGTAAAACTAAAAGGTTCTGAATGGGGGATAATTTGGGAAGACTATAGCGAAGGCGAGTCCAATATTTATGGGCAAAAGATAAACAGCTCTGGAATCCCGATCTGGCAGGAAGGCGGGCGCCCACTGGCTCCTTCGGCAAAGTCTCAGGAAAAGGGATCTATCGCCGCAACTCCCGGCGGAAATTTATTGGCCGTTTGGCAGGATAAACGTTTTGGAAATTATGACATTTATTGCCAAAACATCGCATCGTCAGGAACGCTGCTTTTTGGAAATACCGGACTGCTCGTTTGTAGCGCAGCCGGAGCAGTGCTGCATCAGAACATTTCAGTTGTGCCCTCTGATTCACAGTCGGTTATTTTATCTTTTGAAGATGCGCGCTCGGGATATAAAAACATATATTTGCAAAAAGTCAGCAAAGACGGGACCTCTCTTTGGGGAAGGAACGGGATCGCATTAGCAAAAATAAAAGAGGAACAGGCCAATGCCCAGCTCTGCGCTGACGACGAGGGCGGAGTCTTCGTCGTATGGGAAGACGGCAGAAACAACGGCATTTCAAAAGTTTTCAGCCAAAAGATCAATGCGGCCGGAAAAAAATTGTGGCCAAAGGCCGGTGTCCCCATGACCGCGATAACTTGCCGGCAATCCGCGCCCCTTATCAAGCCCGACCATGCTGGCGGACTTTTCGTATTTTGGCAGGATGAAAGAGACACGCTAAGCCAGAAAGACCTCTATGGGCAAAGGCTTTCCAAGAATGGGGAAATATTGTGGGATAAAAACGGGACAAAAGTATGCGGCGAAAATGGCGATCAAACAGAAGCCGCAATTTGCACGGACAAGGAAAATGGCTTGATCATTTCATGGTGCGATTACCGCCGGGGAGAACGCAACCCCGACATTTACGCCCAAAGAATCAATGAGTCTGGAAAACTTCTCTGGAAAAATGACGGCGTCATCGTTTGCGGCGCGCCGGATATCCAAAGAACCCCTCAAAACATTTCGGATGGACAGGGAGGCGCTATCTTTGTTTGGACGGATAAAGGAGCGGGAAGCTACGACATTTATGCCCAGCGGCTTAATCAAGACGGAAAAACCATGTGGCTTACGGATGGGATCGCCATCAATCAATCGCCGAGAACACAGCAGCGCCCAACTCTGTGCCGCAGCGGCAAAGAATTCTCCGTCATCTGGGAAGATTACCGCTACGGTAATTGGGATATTTTTATAAACAAATTTTCAATCGATGGAAAACTTATATGGAAAGAAGAAGGCATTCCATTGGTTGC
>JBAYJF010000008.1:0-29833 GCA_041665245.1 Candidatus Margulisiibacteriota bacterium
GATCGATTATTAAAGCTTACGAACATCCATCTTCCGGTACCAATATTTTGCCTATGTCCTATTTTCATCAATTATTTGTCGGCAATAAAAAGGGGGGATTTCAGGAAATCTTCAATTCTGGGGGGATACGGACCGGTTTAAAATCCTTAATATTTAAGGCAAAGAGGGTGATTTTAGCGGAAACAAGGGTTTTTCCTGCTCGAACTGCTGATTGAAGAAATATGATCCTGGCACCGGTAACTTTTTCAATTTCGGTCTCGATTGTTATTTCATCGTCGTAAAATGCGGGAGAAGTATAGTCGCACGCAACTTTTTCGACCGCAAATACGATCCCATTCTCTTCTTTGATCTTTTTGAGGGAGATCCCCATCTGGCGGATCAATTCGGTCCGTCCCCGCTCAAAAAATCCAAGATAATTGGCATAATAGACCACCCCTTCGGCATCAGTGTCTTGATAGATCACTCTTTGGTTAAAGTTATTCTTCATAATATGCCTATTTTATCACCAAAAAATGAAATTTTCGCCTGTTTTTATCGATAATAATACATATGGTAGTACCAATAAGTCCATATCGATCACTTTTTTTTAATAGAGCTATTTTTGGCGGCTCGCCAAGCGGCAAACATCCCTCCATCCCTTTGTGCGTAGGAGGAAGCCCATTTATTGCTTCAAGTCTCTTAGTTACCATGAACGACTTTGCAAGATTGGGATTTAATATTAATCACTTTAAAATCGGTTTAAAAATATACCTCATGAAATTAGAGGTCTATGTCCCTTTTGTTTATGCGCTTTTTGGTCCAAGAGGGGGTTCCACCGAGGGGATCTATGCGCCTGATCGACAGCTTATAGAATCAACAAATAGGCATCTTGCAAACTGTGGGAGGATCGTAGTGCTACCTGAAGACCACAATTTGACGACGGAAGTTCATGAGGTCTTGCATGATATATTAAGAGTCATGCCCCATGATCAACAGGTTTTCTTTACAAGACTGGCATTAAAAGAATATCAACAAGCAAACTTTTCCGAGTCGGAGGAATCCGATGCAATTTTACAATTCTACAACAGAATTGCCGAAGCATATAACTTAAAACATATTCTCTCTTCCATTGGTCCAAGATCTGTAACCTGGAGCCTAACGTATTCCCCAGGAACGGTCAGCCTTGGGCATGAATTTTTTGCATTTGCAGGAGAATTACTACATCCGTTACATGATGATGCAACGGTTCCAAACGAAGATATCACAAAGGGGCTAAAAGCTCCGCCGGAAATTAGGCGCTATTTTCAATCAAAAGAAATATTCTTATCTTAGCTTACTTAATATTCCTGCAAATCCCGGAAAAGATGTCTCTATGCACTCGGTATTATTAATCTCGGTCTCGCCTTCAGCAATAAGACCTGCAATTGCCATCGCCATTGCGATCCGGTGGTCTCCGTAGCTCTCGATCTTGGCTCCCTTTAATTTTGTAGGGCCAGTAATCCGTAATCCATCGTCTAACTCTTCAATGTTTGCCCCAAATTTACGCAATTCGGTCGCAACCGTTTTGATCCGATCGCTTTCCTTGACTCGAAGTTCTCTCGCGCCTCTTATTTCGGTAATTCCTTCAGCTTGCGTAGCTAGAACCGCGATAATTGGGATCTCATCAATGATCTTAGGGATAATTTCGCCATCGATCTTAATTCCTATGGCCCTTTGACCCTTTGACCCTTTGCACCTAATATCCGCGCGGGGTTCGTTTGATAAAATCCTTTCGTTAACGACTTCAATGCCAGCGCCCATCCTATGAAGAATATCTATAATTCCATCCCGCGTTGGATTAATGCCGACATTTTTGATCAGTATTTCTGAATTCGGAACAATTGCGCCAGCAACCATAAAAAAGGCAGCGGATGAAATATCACCTGGAACATCAATTTCCGTCCCGGCTAATTCATGCAAACCCTCGATCCATATTTCTTTTATCAGAAATTCTTTTTCTTCTACTACATTTTTTATATCTTTTACTATAACTTTTATTCCAAATTCCTGTAGCATCCTTTCGGTGTGGTCTCTTGATTGAAAATGTTCAGCAACCGAAGTCATTCCTTTTGCATACAACCCAGCCAAAAGGATAGCCGATTTTACTTGAGCAGAAGCAACCTTTAATCCAATGGGCGTATTATTTGCCTTCAATTCAGTCCCTGCAATTCTAAGTGGAGCAAAGGGCCCTTTTACGCTAGTATGCTCATCTATTTTGATTTCCTTATTTTCATTTTCCCCTTCAATACTTGCTCCCATACCACGTAGTGGCGAGAGAATCCTAAGCATCGGTCTATGACAAATTGATTCATCTCCGGTAATTACCGAGTCAAAACTTTGCCCAGCCAAAATCCCGGTCATTAATCGTATTGTTGTCCCTGAATTACCAACATAAAGCGTACTATGCGGTTGCTTTAATCCATGCAAACCTTTTCCCTTTATAACAACTTTCCTTGCTGGGATCATGGATCCGGGATCTGGGATCTCGATTTCTACTCCCATTTTCCTAAAACAATCTATCGTAGCCAAACAATCCGCGCTAAGAAGAAAGTTACTGACAACGGTCTCGCCTTTTGCGATCGCGCCAAGCATGATCGCCCGGTGGGAAATTGATTTATCGCCGGGAACAGTTATTTCGGCTTTGATTTTTTCTACGGGGTGTACAATTAATTTTTTCATGCTATTGCTTAAATATTGAATCGCGGAATTTCTTGGCTTTTTCGAGTTCGTCATGAAGCTTTTCGCCATTCCCTTCTTTAATAAGGTTCTCAATATTGGAAAGAGATCTTTTAAAAGCGCTAAGCATTTTCAGGACCGCTTTCTTATTCGTGGTAAACATGTCAACGCCTAATATCGGATCGCCCGACGCAACCCTGGTTGTATCTCTGAAGCCGGAGGATGCAGCTTTTGCCATTGCATCTTTTTGCTCTTCGCTATTTATTGTATTGACCAAAGCAGCGGCAACAGCCAGCGGCATATGGCTTATTCCTGCAACAACTAGATCGTGGGTTTTTGGATCCAGTTCCATTGTATTTGCTCCCGTTTGAATAATTAGTTCTTTTATTTTTTCTACGGCTTTCTGTCCGGTTTTGGACGTTTTGGTTAAGATCCAGGTCTTACAATTGAACAGATCAGCCTCAGCAGCGGAAATTTTGACCGTCTCTTTCCCGGCCATCGGATGTCCTCCTACAAAAAATGTCCCCTTGGGCATTTTCTTTTCTGCCTGGGAAACGATCTCGTATTTTGAACTCCCGACATCGGTTACGATCGCGCCTTTCTTTAGATTTGGTGCTATTTCTTCGATTATAGGGAGGATTAAATGGATCGGGGTGCAGATAAAAACAATATCGGCATCTTTTACTCCTTCAACGTGGCTAAGCGTCCCTACGTCAATCGCTTTTATGTCGATCGCTTGTTTAAGTGTTTCTTCGCGATGGGGAATTCCAACAATTTGAAGGTCGCTTCTTCCCGCTTTTTTCAAAGCCAGCCCAAGTGACCCGCCGATTAACCCAAGACCTATAATGGCTATACGCATATGGAGATATTATGCCATAGGTCAGATAATGTGAACAGGGGACTCCAGAATTTTTTTTGTTTACGCCGTAAATGCCGATTCCGGCCGGGGCAATTGGATGATCGGCGGCATTTTAAATTTGAAAGCGTTAGCCGCATGCCTTCTTAAGACATTTGCCACAAACCTTTTGGTAAAACCGAATTCGACCGCATCTTCTGGCGAAACGCCCTTATCAAACAACAAAAAAGCCAAAGGATCAAGCTCGGCATATTTAAAACCCATTTGCCCTTCGTCCGTCTGGCCCGGGTAAAGCCCGGCACTGGGAGCACGTTCTCGGATATAGGCAGGCGTTCCGATCGTTTCCGCAAACCTAAACTCTTCGGTCTTATAAATATCTCCAAGGGGATCGATAGCACAAGCTGAGTCGCCATATAAGGTACAATATCCAACCGTTATTTCCGATTTATTTCCCGTTCCGATAACCAGCCCGCCATACTGTTCGGCCGAGTCCATTAGAACGATCATCCTCTGTCTGGCTTTTATATTCCCCAAGCGATTTTTTTCTGCATCGGTCAAATTCGGGGAGGAAGGATCAATTCCCTGAACCTCAGCAGTAGCATCTGTCTGAAGAGTAATAGGGCTACTAAGAAAATTTATGCCTAATTCTGCAGCAAGCTTATTCGCATCCTGCCAATCTTTGTGATCTTCTATCTTGCCAGCATGTTGGTACGGCAAGGCAATGCCGATAACGTTATTTCTGCCTAAAGCTTCGGCCGCTATTTGCGCGGCAACGGCGGAATCAAGTCCTCCCGATAACCCTATGATCGCTCTATCTCTTTTTGCTGCCCGAAAGTATCCCCCAATTCCCTGCACCATTGCAGATCTTACGGCCTTATGGTCAAGCTCCATCCACCGACGGTCAAACTTAGCCGCAAAAACTCCGGGGTATAAATTTATCCGCCTTTTCCCGCCAATTATTGAATAATCCACTTTCCTTCCTCCACAATAATATTTTTATTTTCAGGGTCACTTACTTATCGGTCGTTTTGGAGAAAATTTCAGGTATAAACTTATTTCATAGTAACCAAATGTTTAATAAGAAATATTATGTCTAGTTGATGGTTTGATTTTCATTTGTTTTATTTATTGTTTCGTTTCTCATTTACTTTTTCTGCTTGATCCCTCCTTCGGCGGGCAGGCAGAAAAAGTAACCTGCCTGCCGGCAGGCAGGCAAAAAGAATCAAGTGACTTCATATTGCCTTTCCACTTTCACGCACTATACCCGCCCGATGAAGTCACATTTTACGCTTATTCTTGTTTTTTTATAAAAGACAAACCAAATTCAGCAAGCGCCGGCTCGTTTTGGCATAGCGATAAAGCAATAAAAAACAATAAGATAACCTTGCCAAAAGGGAGGGGAAGGCCGATTGTTCCGGTTTCTCCGGAACATGGGGTCCGGGGTCTTGGGGAAGGATGGGTGGCGGGGTGCTTAGCCGGCGCCGGGGATTTTTAAGGGGCCTTGCCCCTTAAATTAACTTTCTTTGCTCCACTTTCTTTTTTAATAAAAGAAAGTGGAAATAGAAAAAGATCTTTTGAAAACAACTAGACATAATATTTCTTATGCGATGGTTGAATGGATAAAAGAGATTATATGATCTTCTTCTTTAATTCAATAATTCTTTTGTAGCTCTCATCGATCCTGGCTGGATCAATTTCGCCCTTCTTGATCGCCGCTAAAATAATATTTTTTATCTTTGTCGGCAGTTTTTTATCGATCTTAAAGAAATTTGGGAACAGCATAATATCCGTCCCTGAGTTGATCGTCCTAACTACGATCTCCTTTAGTTTATAATTCTGGCTTATCGCCCCCATCTGCAGGTCATCCGTCACGACCACTCCGCTATATCCAAGCTTATTGCGCAAAACCCCTTGAATATGCCCCGCAGAAAGCGAAGCCGGATATTCCTCGTCCACATCCGCATTAAAAACATGCGAGCTCATGATACAATCCGCTTTTCCCGACGACACCATTTTTTCGAATGGCACTAATTCCACTTTTTGCCAAGTGTCGGTTACATCGGTAAATCCTAAATGGCTATCCTCTTTCGCACTCCCATGCCCCGGGAAATGCTTAAGACAGGAGATTATGCCGACTTTTCGATAAGCATCGACAAATGTCGAAGCAAAATCGACCACTTGCTCGGGATCCGAAGAAAAAGCGCGTCCCATTAACCCGATCGCAGGGGAAGTTGGATTTACGTTGACATCAATCACCGGAGCAAAGTTTAAATTAAAGCCAAGCCCCTTGAGCATTAATGCCTGGCTTTCGAAGGTTGCAAGTGCATCTTTGATCGTCATCGTTTGCCCGATCTTCCAGGCTGTCGGGATATGCAAAAATCCTTTTTTGGCTGTTAAGCGCTCAACATTCCCGCCCTCCTGGTCAACCGCAAAGAACAAAGGCAAGAGCGGATTCAATCCTTTAAATTCATTAATAAAGTTTGTAACCTGATCGGGATTTGAAATGTTGCGGGCATAAAATATAACGCCGCCAACGCTTCCATATTGAATATATTTATTCAGCTCCTTCAAATCGGGATGGCTAATATCCGTACCATGAAATCCGACCATGATCATCTGCCCGATCTTGGCTTCCAGCGAAACGTTATCCAAAGCAAAAGCATTTACCGGCAATAAAAACAAAAAGGCTAAAAAGAGAAGAATATATTTTTTCAATTGATGCAAATTATACCATTTTTCATGATAGCGACCCGATCGCTTAAATATCTGATCACCGCCGGGTCATGCGCAATAAAAAGATATGTCATCTTTAGTTTCTGTTTAATTTCTTTTAATAGATTAAGAATATCGACCTGAGTGATAAGGTCGAGCGCAGAGACCGGCTCATCCAATACCAAAAATTTTGGATTAGATGCCAGCGCCCGGGCAATTCCAACGCGTTGTCTCTCCCCGCCGGAAAGCGAATGGGGGTAGCGGTTGGCGTATTCTGCAGGCAATTTAACTATTTCAAGCAATTCTTTTACCCTGAGCTCGGTGCTCTGCTCTCGGCTATCTGCTATCTTATGTATTACTAACGGCTCCCCGATTGCTTCCCCAATCATAATCCTGGGATTTAATGAATTTTGCGGGTCCTGAAAAACGATCCCCATATCCCGGCGGAAGTTTTTGATCTCTTCCCCGTAAGTTATCGTGCCAGAGGTCGGTTCGATCAGTTTTAAGATCAATCGCGCTAAGGTCGATTTACCCGATCCCGATTCCCCGACCAAACCAAGCGTTTCGCCGGCATTTATTTCCAGCGATACGTCATTTACAGCGATCACTTTTTCATATTTCTTAAACAGATTATTTATTTTTATTAACGTCATACTTTATTTAACACCTTTAAACAATCAATTAGCTTCTTTGTATACAATTCCTTCGGGTTGCTAAACACTTCTCCCGTTTTCCCTTCCTCCACGATCTTTCCTTTGTTCATCACGATCACCCGATCGCATATTTGCTTGATGATCCCAAAATTATGCGTAATATAAATGATCGAGAACCCATATTTTATTTTTAGTTCATCCAAAAGGGCCAATATTTCCGACTGGATCGAAACATCCAGCGCCGTCGTCGGCTCATCCGCGATCAAGATCTCCGGCTTGCAGGCCAAAGCCATCGCGATCATCACCCTTTGCAGCATCCCTCCGGAAAATTGATGCGGGTAATCGTGCGCTCGCCCCACCGCGTCCCTTATTTTCACTGTTCCCAGCATTTCGACCGCTTTTTCCCAGGCCTCTTTCCCATTTAGACCTTGATGAAGGGATATCACTTCGGCAATTTGGTCGCCGATCTTAAAAACCGGATTTAGCGACGTAAATGGATCCCGAAATATCATCGATATTTTTGCACCGCGAATATTTATCATCTCTTTTTCAGCAAGTTTTAATAAGTCGCGCCCGTTAAATATGATTTCGCCCGAAGATATTCTCCCGGGAGGATAAATTAGGCGCATGATCGAAAGTGCGATCGTCGATTTTCCCGAACCCGACTCGCCTACTATCCCCACTATCTCATTCTTGCCAACTGAAAAGCTGGCATTATCAACTGCCTTGGTCGGACCATAAATAATTGATAGGTTTTTAACTTCTAACATCAAGCTTCTCCCTTAAGGCCTCTCCGATAAAATACAGCGACAAGACCGTAACAAGAATCAATATCCCGGGAATGATCGCCATCCACGGGGCATCGAACATATAAGCTTGGGAGTCCATCAGCATATTTCCCCAAGACGGGGTCGGCGGCTGAACGCCCAAGCCTAAAAAGGATAACGCTGATTCGGTTAGAATGGCACCGGCCATTCCAAGGGTCGCCGCCACAATGATCGGCGCCTGGGCATTGGGCAAAATATGGCGGAAAATAATACGAAAGTCGGAACAGCCGATCGCCCTTGCCGCTTCAACATATTGCAACTCCCGGATCCTAAGAAATTCCCCCCTCACCAAACGCGCCACCCCCATCCAGGAAGTCGCTCCGATCACGACCATGACATTATATATATTGGGGGTCAGCATCGCCTGAATGGCCAAAATTAAAAAGATCGAGGGGAAAGCGAGCATGACATCAACAAAGCGCATGATGATCAGATCAATTGCTCCGCCGTAATAGCCTGCCAGCGCGCCAAAGAGCGTCCCGATCAAAACAGAAATAACGACAGCCACAAATCCAACCGTAAGCGAGATCCTTGCGCCGTAGAGCGCGCGCGAAAAAAGGTCCCGGCCAAGGTCATCGGTCCCAAAAAGGTGAAAAGTACTGGGGGCCAGGGTTTGTGAGCTGACAATTTCTTCCGGATTATAAGGCGCGATCCACGCAGCAAAAATTGCCAGCAGCACAAAGCCGGTCAAGACGATCGCCGCAAAGAGCAGCGCTTTATTTTTTCTCATATCTGATCCTCGGGTCGACCGATCCGTAACAAATATCCGCCAGCAGATTCCCAATAATGATCAAAAACGCCGATAACATCACGATCCCCATGATCACCGGATAATTTCTCTGAAAGATCGATTGAACACCAAGCCGCCCCATCCCCGGCCAGGCAAAGATAGTTTCAATAATAAAAGCCCCACCAAAAAGATCGGGGAGCGAGAGGCCGATGATCGTAACAATGGGGATCAAAGCATTGCGCAAGGCATGTTTAAAGATGACCGTTCTTTCCGGAAGGCCTTTTGCCCTCGCGGTACGGATAAAATCCTGATTAAGGACTTCGAGCATCGCCGCTCTCTGGTAGCGGGTCAATCCGGCCAAACTCCCGATCACCATTGTAATTAGTGGGAGGGTAATATTCCCGATCGCCGGCAGCCAATGCAGTTTTACCGAAAAGACCAGCATCAGCATTAAACCGAGCCAAAAAGTCGGGATCGCCATTCCGGCAAATGAAAGGAAAGTGAAGGTTTTATCAAACCACGAATTCTTTTTAACCGCCGAGATCACGCCGACCGGGATAGCGATCAAAAAAGTCAGAATAAAAGCCGGGATCATTAATAAAAGGGTCATCGGCAGCCGTTCTGCCAATTCTGTTATTACCGGCTGGCCGGTAGTATAGCTTCGGCCGAAATCAAGCATGATCGCGTTTTTTAGCCAGATGAAATATTGGATGTAGATCGGCTGATCAAGCCCCCAATTCGCACGCACACGCGCAAGCTCGACCGGATTAACGTTTGGGTCGATGAACATGGCAGTCGGATCACCTGGGGCAAGGTGCATGACAAAAAAGGAGATGAGGGAGATGCCGAGTAGTAGTGGGATAAGTTGGAGCAATCGTTTTAAAATGTAATTACGCATTGTCGGAGTAATTATACCTCATTATAAAAACAGACTGAAATTATATTGAAAGACTTTAGATAAAGAATTGTACAGCCAAAGAGCTTTGAAAATCGCTTTTTGGCTATTTTTTTAAGTCCTCTAATAATTTGAGGCAAGGAGAAAAAAATGATTCGAGCAGTAAGACCAAGGGTAATATTAGGCTATGATTTAGGCGGAACAAATGCAAGGGCAACTCTTTGCAGAACTAATCAAGGATTTTCTACTCGCATCCAACTAAAAGAAGGAACTGATAGAAGAGGCGGATTGGCAGTTGTAGATCAAATGGTAAGAATGGCAGAAGCGCTTAAGAAGCAAGAAGGAATAACCGCTTATGATGTAGTTGGGGTAAGTTTTGCCGGTCCCTTTGACAGCAATCGAGGAGTTGTTCTTGCTGCTCCAAACATCGATGGTTTTGAAGGATTTGAATTAACTCGGACACTTCAAGAAAAATTAGGGGCTCCCGCTTTCGGGGAAAATGATGCCAACTGTGGGGCAGTTTCCGCGCATGGTATTGTCGATGCAGCTGGGATGGACGACTTCCTATGGGTGACTGTTAGTTCAGGATTTGGTGCGGGAATGTATGTGAATGGCCAGTTAGTTCGCGGTCATTCATTCAGAGCAGGAGAAATTGGGCACGAAAGTCTATACTCAGACCGATCCATAGGAAACTTCTGCGGTTGTGGAGGCAAGGGACATGCAGAGAATTTCGCTGGTGTTGGCCTTCGAATGCTTTTCAATAATTTAAACTATTCCAGAGAATCATCTTTGGGGGCATATGAGGGTTGTTTGGATATGAATACTTATGACGCCAAAGATATTTGTGAGGCCGCAAGCGCAGGCGATGCAGTGTGCTTAGAGGCAGTAAAAACTTCCGCCAATGAAATTGCTCACACTTTGGCAAATTATGTTGTCCTGATGGATCCGGAAGCAATATTCGTGAGTGGAAGCCTGGGCCAGAATTCCTTATATTTCAGACTCCTTCAAGAAGCTTTTGATGCAACTCCAATCGCTTTCAGGTGGGATGCAAAAGCAAAACATGACATGCTTAGGCTATCAACAGTCGAAGATCCATGTCTTGTAGGCGCATTAGTTCTTGCTGATGAAAAGTTAACCGCGCTGGAAGCTCAGCGCGCCTAGTAAAACGTAGCTGGTTATAATTTCGAAAGGGGGGATCAATTCCCCCCTTTTTTTGATCGCTAATTTATTATTCACGAATTACTCGAATAACCGTATCACGAATAGCCCTAATTAACTCTAATAACACAAATCCAAAAGTATTAGAGTAAATTAGAGATTATTCGTGGATTCGAGAAATGGAAATTCGTGTTATTCGAGATAAGTAAAATTCGCGATAATTCGAGACATTACAAACAACAAACTAACTTTTTAAAATAGCTCTAAACACAAACAGCAAGATAATCGTCGGAATACCAAGAAAAACAAATAATACTCCCCAAATGATCCACCAATATTTAGCAAAAAGCTTATCTCTATCAATCCGGCTAATTCTCTCATTCTCACTTTCTTCAACAATCACCATTGGCGGAGGGAGCTTTGACGCGGCTCGAGCAATATTTTCTAAATTGCCCAGCGCCTCCCGCAAATAGTTAGTGTTTATATCATTTAGATCGAGCGTGATCGTAAAACTTATCGCCCCAGGATTGATCTGAACAGATTTTATTCCGACAAATTTATCCGAGGTTAAAATATTTTTTAGGGCCTCCCTGATTTCCGCATTCTCAATAAAGCTCTTCCCCCACTCCGCCTCCTTCCCCAAAACCACCAGATCATCTATCTCCGCGATCTTTATTATTTCAGCCGGGTTGGCAAACTTTAATAGAACATTTTTAATCACGTTGTAAGCCGGCTTGGCGGTTAAATTATCGTACAGATCTTTCGGCGCGTACTCTTTATTAAAAACACTTAAACGAGTTTTGAGCGGCGCTTCCAAAAACATCTCCAGCCTATCCCCAATATAGCGGACAGTTCGTATGGCTTCTTTGGGAAGAGGATAGACAATGCTTCTTTGGATCGGTTGGAGATAGATATGAACTCCCCGCCCATTATATTCTCCGTGATATTGCCGACTGGTCGATAGATACGTCTTCCCCGTTAACCCTAACGGCAAAAAGATCTGGTCAAAATATCTTTTTCTCACCCTCTGCGCATATTTATAGATAAGAAAGACCTGAAGCAGAGCAAGCAATATTACGGCTATAACAAAGATCGTGCTTGTTAAGATGGTTTGTTTGAAATTCAGAAAGAAGGCGACACAGAGAAAGCCAAAGCCAATGAAACCCAGAACCATAAAAACAACGACCACCGGAATATTGGGCTGGTACTTATTTTGCTGCATGCTTTATTTATTGTAGCATATGGTCCTGAACTCAATTCTTGTTTTCCGGTTAATATAAGCTGTCGTCCCAGCACGCAGAACCTTCGCAACTCGCTGACTCTCGATATCATGCCAACTGGTATTTAGGCTAAGTTGATGCATGAACCGGTTTCGTTCTTCTTGATTATGAAAATATAATACAATGACCGTAGCGGCAGGGTCCGCTTCATAATAACAGCCTAAGATCGCGTTTCGTTCGCGCCGCAGATCATGCCTGGAAACTAAAAACTCAAATTGGGTCGGCATCCCTTTTGCCATTCTTTTCTGCGCAACCTTGATAAGAACCTTTACCGCCGCCGGAATTTGCCCGTGATCCACCTGGGCGTAGACCTTAAATAGTTCTTTCCCGCCATTTTGGATGACCGGCCCGCCAAAAGCTACCGCACACCAGTGAGAATTGAAAGTTTCGGTTCTATGGCTGCTGAGTTTTACCTCCGCACCATTAATTGCGGATATCGAGTCAATTATTTTTTGGAAGGCTTCTCTTTGGGTAAGGGGTAATTCAACCTTCGGGTGTGAGGATGGTTTTGTTTGCGGAGGACTTACAGCCTTCGGTGCTGCAGGCCCAATAACCACGCGTTTGGCTAGTCCAAGACAGACCTTAAATAATCCCATGCTCTATTTTCGAAGAAAGAAGAAAAATATTTCACAAAATTGCAGTTTATTTTGGAGAGATAAAGACCTTTTCAAGGTTAAGGAACATCCCCGCCGGTCCAGGATTCGACAGCCCGCCTACCCGAGTACTTATACCCGATACCGCTTTTGGGTACCATAAGAAGATATAGGGCTGATCGTCAGCAATTGTTTTCCAAAGCTTGGCATAAATCGCCTTGCGCCCCTTCCTATCAATAGTGGTCCTTCCCTGTTCGAGCAGCTTATCTACTACCGGGTTCTTGTAGCCGATAAAATTAAACCCTTTCGGATATTGGCTCGAATGCCAGATCGAATAACCGTCCGGATCAAGCCCCAGCGACCAGCCAATGATCACCGCATCAAAATCCTTTGGGCCGGTAGGTGCATTGATCACTTTAAGGAGGGCCGACCACTCCAAAACTCTCACCTTAACCTTCACTCCGACTTTTTTATATTGCTGCTGAAGGATGACCGCCGCTTTTTCCCGCTCTTTATTCCCTTGATTTACCAAGATCGTAAATTCCAGGTTTTCGGCTTTCGCTTCCTTAAGAATTTTTTTGGCTTTTTCCGGATCATACGCGTATTTGGGAACATTCGCATTGTATGCCCATGAAACCGGGGCCGATGGAGCGTAAGCCGGCGATGCCAACCCTCTAAAGATCAGGTTCACCAGCTGTTTTTTATCCGTCGCATAGGCCAGCGCCTGCCGAACCCGCTTATCGGCAAATTTAGGGCTATCCAGGTTCAATCCGAGATAAACATAGGTCAGGGCATCGAATTCAAAAACATTTATCTCTTTAACTTTTTTCATCCGGCTGTAATCTTTCGCCGGGATCCCGGCTTCATCGACTTCCCCGGCCTCAAGCGCTACTAGATTTGAATTTTCATCCGGAATGATCTTATAAGTGATCTTAGCCAGCAGCGGTTTGCCGAAATAATAATTATCATTTCTTATCAGCGTCACATGATCGCCCGTTTTCCACTCTTTAAAGATAAAAGGCCCCGTTCCAACCGGATGGCGATTAAATTCAGCCGTGTTAATATCTTTCCCGGAAAGCAAATGCTTCGGAATGATGCTCATTCCGGCATGCGATAGGAACGGAGCATACGGCTTCGGAAGGATCGCCTGGACCTTATATTTATCTGCCACCTTGAATTGGATAGGTTTGCCTTCGATAATATAGTCGCTTCTTCTAACAGAGTTAATTTTTGGGTTTAAGATCGAATCAAAGGTAAATTTTACATCCTCTGCCGTAAATTGGACGCCATCATGCCATTTAACATTTTTTCTCAAATAGAAAGTCCAGATCTTGCCGTCTTTAGAAACTTCCCACTTTGTTGCCAGGTCGGGGATCATCTCCAGTTTTTCATTCACTCGAACCAGACCGGAAAAGATGGCTCCCTCAACAGCAGATGAGGCTGAATCGGTCGAAAGGATCGGGTTTAAAACCGAGACCTCGCCTCCCAACGAGAAGCGGATTTCGCCATTGGGATCGAATTGAGAAGGAATTAGAATGGACAAGGAGGGATGAGAAAGGATGAGGAGGGATAGTCCTATGATAAATAATATTTTCTTCTGCCGCATTGCAAAAGAATTATAGCATTATTGAATGATAATTTTTATTAAGACGAAAGATAGCGATCAACTGCCGCTAACAATTCGATCACGCCAATATTTTTTCCGGCAGGGACATCAAGAATGCCCGCCTTAAAAGAATCCCCTGCGTCACTAACATCTTTGACAGTATGGCCGCTTCTCACAATTGCCACCGTTAAGCCGGCCCTTTGTTCTTTAACTTTGATCTCTGTTATTGGTTGGTCCTTATAAGTAACCGTCGCAGGAATACTGCCTCTATCAAGAAGGGATCCCAATTTAAAATGCTCGCTATAAACATCGCCTCCCCTTCCGCTCAATTCTGACAGGATCCTTAATTCCGACAAACCAATCGAAGCTCCGCGCGGAACATCCAATGTGCTGCTTCTTTCAGCGCAATAACCGGCAAAGGAAATAAGTAGATCAAAAGCCGCTTCGATGGACAGGCTGTTTTTTTCTAATCCAGAGGTTATATCCGGATCGAATGAACGTTCAGATAAATTCCTTCCATCCCCATATTTTATGGTAATGCCAAAACTCTCAAGTTTTGATCCTAATGTTCTAAGCAGATCGATCGTTGGTCTATGTCCCGCTCTCGCCAAACGACCCAAATCCTGAGCTGCACCCGGGTTTCTTACTACCATCGCTGAAGATACTCCATTTGCTCTCATTCCAATTTCCTCCCTGAAATATTATTGTTTTTTTATAAAAATCTCTACAAAATGTTATCCGCAGGTTTAATAATAAATTTCAGGGGAAATCGGAAAACATGGACTAGGAAGGATAAGTATGGAAAAGAAGGGATTAGAAAGGATTACTATTAATAATTTATCCAAGTACCGTCTAGTTTTTTCCTTATCAGCGATTGGCGAAGTCTTTTTAGCAAATATTCCGTTTTTCTGGCCAAAGAAATTAATTTCATATAATTTTCTTCATTTATTAAATTATCTTCAAAACAATCTTGAATATCTCCCTGAACTTCAGCAAGTGACCCGTTTGCAATATTTATCCCATTAATATATTTTCCTAAAGATCCTCCAAAATATCCTTCTTGAATATTTTGTTTGACCGAACGAGCCGCATCTCTCATTTGACTAATGCGACGCATCTCAATTGACGGGAATTTTAGAGTAGTTTGATAGATCAAGCGTCTTAATTCGCAGGCATTTTTCCAAACAATCAGTTTTTCATATCCCCACCCCATCCCCTTCCCTCCTCGTCCTTTCTATTCCCTCCCAATCCCTCCCAATCCATCCTAATCCCTTCTAATCCCTTCTAATCCGTTCCAATCCGTCCTAATCCCTAAAGATTGTTTAGTTCCTGAATTTTCCCAATCCCATTCCTCTTGTAGCCTGTTATTGTATATGTTCCCTTTGCCTCATCGTAGTTATAAATAATTTTACCCGCCAGATCGCTGTCCTTATATTCCAGCCCGGTAAAGGGATTTTTGGGGACGCCCGCCAGATATCCTCCCTGCATCAGATAATTCCGGCTTAACGATTCCAGCGGCAGGTTGGAAGCGATCGGATAGACCTCATTGTCCATTTGATAAGCCTCAATAGCCAATTGCACAGTGTGCATAATTGAGCGAACCGACACTTCTTTGGCCCGATCCCTAGCCCCAAAAACATTGGAAAATAAAAATACCGACAAAAGCGCTATGATGCTTATAACAATTAATAATTCAACCAGAGTAAAACCCTTCTTCATCTTATCTCACCTCGCTTTTATTATAATCTCACACAATATAAACTTCAAACTAATTAATATTGTTGGCGATCGACATAAAAGGGAATAATATTCCGACCGCCACCAACCCAACGAATAGCCCAACCATTAAAGTTAAGCCTGGCTCAAGAAGAGAACAAAACCTTTTAACAAAATATTCCCGCTCGCTGGCCATAATAGTTACAATATTTCCCAGAGCTTGCGAAAAGTTCCCGGAATTCTCTCCGATCTTTAGCATTTGAACATATTCGGTATTAAAACTTTCTTCTTTTTCCAGCCGGCTGCTCAAATATTCCCCGTTTCTTATCTCCTGGCCGGCTTTGCAAATAATATTTTTTAGCAGCAAGCTTTTTTGGCTTTCTTCTAAGATCATTATCGCTTCCAAAAGCGGGACTCCCCCATCGATCATGGAAGACAAGGCACAGAAAAACTGAATAAGCTTATCTTGCCATAACAAACTTCCAATATAAGGAACCTTATAAACTAATTTTTCTAATTTTATCGTTCTCTTCTTGTTCCAGATGTAAATTAAAGTGGCGATCAAGAACAATAGACCCATTGCAATCCAAGGCAAATAAGCACCTAAAGCCAGAATAAACCTGGTTATCATCGGCAGATCGACCTCCAGATCAGAAAAGATGCTTTGGGCGGTCGGGATGATAAAAATTATTACCCCAAAGAGCATTATCAGGCTTAGCACAATTACAAATACAGGGTAAACAAGTGCTGCAATTATTTTCTCATCCAGCTCGGCTCGTTTTTCAAAATATCCGGCCGTCTTTCCCAATACTTTCACCATATCGCCCGACCTTTCCGCTGCTTTTAAGGAAGCGATCGCAACTTCAGGCAATATCCCCTCCCCCGCTGCACTTAAAAATGCCCCTTCGCTTACTTTTTGATTAAGAACTTCGATTTTCTTTCGTAGTTTTTTATCCTTTTGCATATTTCCGATGACTTTTAGGGCGGTCAGAAGCGGTATCCCCGATGAGAGCATCATTTTCAGCTGGCCGCAGAAGCGGGCAGTTTGGCGTTTGTTAAGCATCTGGCAATTTAAATATGATCTTTTTTAACATTTCGATCATTTCGCTTATGATCTGTTTGGCTGTGTTTATTTCTTTTGTTTGCAGTTTGTCAATTTGGAACAAGTGCATGATTGCACTGGAATGAATTGATAGTTTTTCTAATATCTCCGGACTTTGGATCACACTTCCTCTATCGCATGCCATGACCTGTTCCAAAGCCGAAAAAGCTTTCATTATCTGTATTGAGCGCTTTATCGCCACCGGCGAATGAAGAATAGCCGACAGCATATTGGCTCCGTTTCTGGTAAAAACAAAAGGCAATTTTTTCTTTTGCGATGATATTTTTCCGGAAGTCGCAAATTGCGACTTCCAAACTTTCCATTCTTCTCTACTCAATTGGAACATAAAATCAGATGGAAACCTTTCTAAATTTCGTTTGACCTGCTCCATCAATCTTCTTGTCGAAACACCATATAGCATAGCAATATCGGTATCAAGAATAACTCTCTGCCCTCTTAATTCAATGATCAATGTCTTAATTTCGGCAACTTTTAACAATTTACCCATATTTCGCCTCCAACGTAATGGAGAGCAATGTTATTGCCAACTTGATATTCCAAATTGGAATTTCAAGATTTATCCCTCAAACCGCAACTTCTAACAAATAGCATGAAATTAATTCTATATTAACTTGATAAATAATCGGGTTAGAACCAATAAATTTGGAGGGAGAAACATGGGCGGATTAATGCCAACATATCTGTATACGGGATATTGTACAGACCGGGCTTCTTACGGGAGAATAGCAGGGAAAGAAGTTGAAGCAAAGGGACAAAATACAGGCGAAGAACTTTTTTCTATCGATCTTTCAAAAGAAAGTTTTTATTATTCCGCGGAAGTTGATACGGATAACGATAAGACGCCCGATACCCAACTTTTTCAATTGAGCAAGCCTGTAAAATATCAGGGAGAAACAGCCGTTCGCTTTACCGGAACGCCAGCTCCGTTTAAAAACCCCACCATTAATCCGGCCGACCCAAATCCTTATATTGGCGGGCTTGGGATCGCCAATGGCGAATTGCCGACAGATCTAACCGGAGCCTCTTTCATTGAAATAAAGGTTAATCCGCAAACCCCATTAACCCTTGTATTAGAAATATATGAAAATGATGGCGGAGATCCGCATTCGATCGATAAGGATCCAAATAATTATTATTTACCCAAGAAAGACGATGATTTTTTTAAGGCTGTAGTTCAGCTTGAACCGACCGGAAAATGGCAAACATTAAGGATCCCCATCGATAAATTAGTCGATTGGAATAGAAAGACCGCCGAATGTTCTACCACTATTCCGGGAATAAATGAGAACATTGGAGATGGTAAATTCAATCCTTCAAGAGGAGAAGCCTTTGCCTTTCAGCTCACTTTTGTTTCGGACAGCTGGGGGCTTCAGCCAAAAGAGGTTTATGTTGGGACTACCGTTAGATTTATAAAAGCAAGTAAATAACAAAACTCAATTCTCGAATTAATTATTAAAGGAGGTGAAAAATAAAATGGTAACAGGAATAGCACCGTATATGTTTATTGGTCAGGTACAACCAGTCGCAGCCGCAGCCGGGGCTGTATCCGAAGTTAAAGTTACTGGCATTACGTTAACGGGCGGCGCTGGCGCAAATGGAACCCCTGAAGTTAAAATGCATATTCAAATCACTGGGTTAAAACCCGGGGATTATGCAATTTATTTGGGAGACACAAAAAGAGCCACTGGCGCAAGTGTGAATCCAGGAACAACGGAGTGGATAACAGGAACTGACAAAAAAATGTTCACTGCCGAAGAATTAGGCAAAGGATTAGACTTAACCACATGGACCGCAAAAGGACCGAAATACATCACTATTGCAACGGTCGAAGGCGATAAAGCAGTTGCTCCATCCGCAAAAATAATAGTAAAGTAATTGAAATAAAAAAACAAAGCTTTATTACAATTTAAGCCCTTTGAGAAATCGAAGGGCTTTATTGTTTCCGCGGAAAGAGCGGTTCGCCTTTTTTAACGCTCCCTTCGAGCTGTATCTTCATCTTCGCGGAGGTCTCCGGCATGAATGGAGTGATCAATTCAGCGGTCAGCTTTAAAACCTGCATCAAATTTCCAAGGACCAAATTGAGTTGTTCTTTTTCCCCCTTTTTAGCCAATGCCCAGGGTGCCTGTTTTTCAATATACCCATTCGCAGTTGATATTAACTTCCAGATCGCCCCCAGTGCATCCGAAAAAGCGATCTTATCCATTTTTTCTTCAAATTCTTTAGGAGTGTTTTTTATCAACACTTCTATCTCCCCAATCCCTCCTGATCCCTTCTCGTCCCTGCTGTTCCCTTCTAATCCATACTTCTCAACCATAGTTAAAGTGCGACTCAAAAGGTTCCCCAGATCATTCGCCAGATCGGCATTGTACCGATTGATAAGCCCCTTCATCGAAAAATCGCCATCATGTCCAAAGGCCACTTCCCGCATAATGAAATATCGGACTGCCTCTACTCCAAATTCCTTGCTCAGAACTAATGGATCGACCATATTCCCCTTCGATTTGCTCATCTTCTCCCCTTCCACCGTCCACCACCCATGGCCAAAGATCACCTTCGGAAGAGGAAGGTCAAGCGCCAGCAAGATCGCCGACCAGATCACAGCATGAAAACGGACGATCTCTTTTCCCATTAGTTGAACGTCAGAAGGCCAAAACTTTTCGAACAATTTGGCATCGCCGCTTTCATACCCGAGTGCAGAAATATAATTGATCAGGGCATCAAACCAGACATAGATCACATGCTTCGGGTCGCCAGGAACAGCCACCCCCCAGGGAAAAGCGGTCCTGGTTATCGAAATATCGCGCAAGCCATGCTTAACAAATTGAAGTATTTCATTTCGGCGGGACTCCGGCTGGATAAAGGAGATGTTTTGTTCAATATGCTTTAATAATTTATCTTGATAGTTCGAAAGCTTAAAAAAGTAGCTCTCTTCTTTAACTATTTCTACTTTTCTGCCGCAATCCGGACAGAGTTTGTTTTTTCCGGCATCTTCTTTTAATTCCCCGGAGTTCCAATAACTTTCGCAAGGGGTACAGTACCATCCCTCGTATTCCCCTTTGTAGATATCTCCATTTTTAAGCAGGTTTTCAAAGATCCTTTTTACCGTTTCCTCGTGCGCCGGATCGGTCGTACGGATAAATTTGGAATATTCGATCCCCAGCTCTTTCCATGCAACTTTAAATCTTTCGACCACTTCGTCCACAAATTGCTTTGTTTCGATCCCTTTTTCCTGGGCAGCTTTCCAGACTTTTTGGCCGTGCTCGTCGGTTCCGGTCAAAAAATACACATCAAATCCTTTTGACTTTTTATATCTGGTTAAAACATCCGCCGCGATCGTCGTATACGCATGCCCGATATGCGGCACGTCATTCACGTAATATAGCGGGGTCGTGACGTAGAATTTCATGAATTAATTATAACACAAAGCTCAATGCTTCAGGATAATGGTAGCAGGTACGGGATGGTACTGTTTTTGATAAATTTTAGCCGTAATTCCGAGTTTTTCAAAGCGCTGCGCACTAAATTCCCTGATCTCTCCCTTTCTGAACTTATCCATCAGGAAAGTGTTCCATCTAAAGACCGAATCATCCAAATTTTCGCTCTGCCCCAACCCTTCCGAATCCAGCTCCAGGGATAAAAAATATTCCCCTTTGTTAAAGCCGGCATTTTCTCCATCGATCATATCCACTATGGCAGGAGCTTTCCAATCCCAAAAATGAAAAGCCAAAACTTCCGGATTGATCTTTGTTAAATTCATCGAAGCTGTAAAAGGCTTTTCCGCAGGGATCGTTTTCTTGAAATATTCCAGAATATGCACGCTGTTTTCACCCGGATTAGCCGGGAAATACGAAGAAACAAGCCAAGGCAAAGATAAAAGGGCCGGCAAGAAAAGAACGGCTAAGAACAGCAGGGCTTGATCCCTATTTTTAAAGAATTTAATTATATAAAAAACCGTTGCGGAAAATACCAAATAAAGGAACGGAGCAATAACATAAATGATCTGGGGAGATTTAACAGAGATCGTAAGCGTTGCCAGGATCAAGACCGTCCAGATGAAAGTGAACATTTTATTGATAAATTTATAGTGCGAAGCGATAAAAGGCAAAACGAGCGAGACCACAATTAGGCCCCCGATCCAGGGAGAAAATGAATATTGACCGATAATTGCATTCGGATAATAAAAAAGGTTCTGCCAGATCCCGCCTACCGAATCACCGCCGGAATATTTGAAGATCGCCTGCATGAGAAGACTAAATTTCCGAGAAAATGCGGAAGTCACGAGCCAGATCAAACAGACCGCCAGGATCACCGCAAAAAACATGAACTTCCGGTATGCCCACCAAAAGAAATGCGATGCCGCTTTTTCGCCCTTTTTGCTCAATTCGATCACGTTGCAAGTAACAACGCCCAGCTTCCCCATAAATACGACAAAATAGGCCGGGATGATCAGATAGGCATAAATATAATTCGTAAAAACGGAAAGACTCACCAATAGAGCTAAGATCGCGTAATCAAGATTTAAATTATTTCTTTCGCAAAAAGTATACAAGTGGAAGCTGGCCAAGAAGATAAAGGCCCCCAACCCCTCCAGCGTGTTTTCGGAAGCAAACCGGATCATCATCGGCGAGGTAAGAGCAAGGCCAACCGCCAGCAAACCGATTTTCCAGCCGTCTCTTTCGGAGAATTTTCTGGCGACCGTATACATTAGCCCCAGCGTAGCAACAAACAGCAGAAAGCTAAGCAGTCTGGCAGAAAAATAGCTTACGCCAAAAATAAGAAATGGAACGACCAGCAGATATGAATGCAGGAACGGCCAATACATTTGCCGCTGCGTATCATGCCAAAAACCCGCCAGATCAAAAGCTTTAATATCCTGCACCAGCCAGGCGCCATAGATCGCATGCTGGGCTTCTTCGCGCGAAAAAGCGTCAGCCAGTACTATGCGGTTTACAAAAAGGATCGCTCCAAGCAGAAAATAAATAGCCAGCAAAACGATTAAACCTTTCTTGAAGGTTGCATTACCCATGATGCCCGTAATTATAATCGGTATTTATTTATTGGTCAATCAAACATGTTATAATTGCCAATATAAATCATGAAAATAGCAGATGGCGCAACACAAATAATCCAAAAACTGGCCCAGAATGGCCATGCAGCCTATCTTGTCGGAGGCTGCGTCCGGGATGATCTTCTCGGGATAGCGCCGCACGAATGGGATATAACCACCAGCGCGCCGCCTGAAGAAGTCGGCAAACTTTTCAAGAAAGTGCTCCCGACCGGAATTGAATTTGGCACCGTCTCTATCCTTATGGATGACGGACAATACGAAGTTACCACTTTCCGCTCTGATGAAAAATATATCGATGGCCGTCACCCGACAAAGGTGGTTTTCACCAAAGATCTGCACATGGACCTGGCGAGAAGAGATTTTACGATCAACGCCCTCGCTTATGACATTAATACCGAAAAAATAATTGATGATTTTAACGGAATAGCCGATCTAAAAGCAAAGATCATCCGCTGCGTGGGCGACCCGGTCGAGAGATTTTCCGAAGATGGCTTGAGGTCAGTCAGGGCTTGCCGTTTTGCAGCCAAACTCAATTTTCAAATAGAGCCGTCAACGCTTGAAGCGATCCCGAAAACTCTCGCCATTTTAAAGAAAGTCGCTCCGGAGCGGATCCACGATGAAATAATAAAAATATTGGCCGCCGAAAAACCGTCAATTGGATTTGAGCTGATGCGGAAAACCGGCATACTTAAGATCTTCATCCCGGAACTTGATGGATGCTTTGGAATTGAACAGCCGCCGGAATATCATAAATATGATGTCTACTGGCACTCCCTCTATGCCTGCGATGCAACCCCGCAAGGCGATTACCGGTTGAGGCTCGCGGCCCTCCTTCATGATATTGCCAAACCTCACTGCAAAGTTGACTTTACTTTTTACAACCATGACCAAGCGGGAGTAGAGCTGGCGGGAAAGATCCTCAAACGGCTAAAATTCAGCAACGCTGATATCGATTATATTGTTAATCTAGTCCGCAATCATATGTTTGAATACACCTCTGAATGGAAAGATGCCGCCGTCCGCCGTTTTATCCGTAGGATCGGAGGGATTCAAAACATAGGTCCCCTCTTTTCCCTGCGGGAAGCCGATGCTAAAGCAATGAAGCAAGATCTTGGCTGCCGCTATTTAGTTGACCTGCAAAAACGGATCGACAAGATCATTGCAGACCAGAATGCTTTGCACGTCTCGGCGCTGAAAGTTGATGGGAACGATATTATGGAGACCCTAAAGATCAAACCCGGCCCAAAGATCGGAGAAATCCTGAATGCACTCCTTGAAAAGGTCCTTGATGATCCTTCGTTAAATGAACGAGAAAACCTTTTAGCCATGATTAAAAACTATGGCCAATAAAACTTCCTCCGGCATTGCGCTGATGACCCTCATGGCCCTTATGACCCTTATGACCCCAATATCAGCCGATAATTCTATTCAAGTCACAAACATCGAACACAGCCGTGATCGTGGTTATGATTATCTCGATATATATACAAGCCAACCAGTCAATGTAAAAGGCCTCCTGCTCGAGAACAAATTGTATATTGACCTTGAAGGGGCCGTCGCCAGCAAAAATATCGAGACTTTGATGCGAAGATCAAAGCGTGTAAGTAATTTTGTTATTTCAAAGAAAGGACAAAATGCCCGGCTGACGATAAATCTAAAAAAAGATATTGAATACGATATTGTGAACGTTTTCGGCCACAATAAGATCGTTATCGAGATCGGCGATCCGCTCGAAAAGATCGAGAAATACCAATTCGCCTGGGAATCCACCAATATGGTAAAAAAAGGCGGCCTGCTTAAGCCGATAAAATTGGCCCCTCTCCTGACAGAAAAAGATTTCTCGCTCAAAGGAAAAACGATCATACTCGATCCGGGGCACGGCGGGGATGATCCGGGAGCATTTTCCGTGAACAAAACAAATGAGAAGATCTTCACCCTTCAAACAGCGCAGGCTGCTGCAAAATTATTGCGCAGCGCGGGGGCTACGGTGATCTTAACGCGAAATGAAGACCGGAGATCAAACCTGCAGGATATTATCGAGTTCGCAAACAGATCGGGAGCTGATATTTTCATTTCAATCCATTATAATTCTGCTTATAACCAGGATGTAAAAGGGATCGAGACCTATTATCATAATCCTATCAGCCGCACTTTTGCGGAATATATCCATGAAGCACTGGTAAGAGGATTAAAAAGAAAGGATCATGGCCTCCGAAAGGTTCGTTTCTATGTGGTCAATCATGCAACTATGCCATCGGTCCTAATTGAACCGGCCTATTTGTCAAATCCGGAAGAATGCGGGCTTATTGGTTCAGAGTCGTTCCGGGAAGAGGTCGCAAGCAGTATCGTAAAAGGAGTAAAAAGCTATTTCTCCAATAAATCTGGTAAGTAATATTTCGACCGAAAGAACCGCCGGAAAACCGGCCGAAAGGGATGATGCAAAAAAACTGATCCCGTCTTCTCCGATCGGGGTTTTTGATTCCGGGGTCGGAGGCCTGACGGTCATTAAAGAGATAATGCGCCAACTCCCGAATGAAGACTTTATATATCTGGCCGACACCGCGCATCTCCCCTACGGCGGAAGGACCGCCGAAGAGATCATCCAATTCAATAACGAGATCATCCCCTTTTTGATCGGCCGCGGCGCAAAACTTATTATCATGGCCTGCGGAACCTCTTCCGCCCTTGCGTATCCGGCCGTAAAAGATAAATATAAAGCCCAAATTATCAGCCTTATCGAACCGGGTTCAAGTGCCGCGCTTGCCGGGGCTTTTGGCAGAAGAATAGGCGTGATCGCAACGATCGGAACGATCAATTCAAAGGCCTATCCGGAAAAGATAAAGGCGCTTGATCCAAAAACAGAGGTCTTCTCACAGGCCTGCCCTCTTTTTGTCCCCTTGATCGAAGGCGGTTTTACTGAAACCGAAGAAACAAAAAAAGTCGCCGCGGAATATTTAAAACCGCTGCTTAAAGAAAAGATCGATACCCTGATCTTAGGCTGTACCCACTACCCTCACCTTTCAAAGATCATCCGGGAGATCGTTGGTCCAAGCGTTCGTTTGATCGATCCGGCTGAGTCGGCGGTAGAAGAGGCGAAAAGACTCCTCCAAAAAGCACATACCATCAAAAAAAATAATCCGCACCCCAAATATGAATATTTTGTTACCGGCTCCGTCCCCCAATTTGTCGAGATCGGCTCACGGCTCCTTGGCAAGCCGATAAACGGCGCAAAAAAAGTGACGCTCTCCTAAAAATACTGTAAAATATAGCTATGTACGAATTAATGGCCGAAGAGACCTTTGACGCCGCCCATGCCCTGAGAGGGTATAAGGGATCATGCGAAAACCTTCATGGACACACTTTTCGCGCGCAGCTATTTCTAAGCGGTGATAAATTAAACGCTATTGGGCTACTGGTTGATTTTAGGGAAATCAAGGCCAAGCTCAAAAAAGTGATCGACCGCTTCGACCACAAAAATCTGAACGATCTGGAAGAATTTAAGAATGAAAACCCTTCCAGCGAAAATATTGCTCGCATCATCTTTGAAAAAATTAAAGCCGAGATCCCTCAACTGGTTAAAACTACGGTCTGGGAATCGCCTGGCACCTGCGCCAGTTATTATGATAAAATTTAAGCATGCTTAACTTCCATAAATATCAAGGCGTCGGCAATGATTTCATCCTCATAGATAGCCGGAAACAAAATTTAGAGGCAATAGACCTCAAAGCTCTGGCAATTTCTCTCTGCGACCGGCATTTTGGTATCGGCGCCGATGGGATCCTGATCGTCTGGCCGTCTGAAAAGTCACATTACCGGATGCAGATCATCAACCCCGATGGAAGCATCGCAGAGATGTGCGGCAACGGGATCCGCTGTTTCGCAAAATATGTCTATGAGACGGATAAACTGAAAGAAGAAGTGATCTCGGTAGAAACTCTCGCCGGAACGATCCTCCCGGCTGTGATCCTTGAGAACAATATCGTCGTCGGCGTTGAAGTCGATATGGGGATCCCAAAAGATGAAGGCGAAGTTTCACTCGAAGGGCTCTCTTTCAGAAAGATTTCGATGGGAAATCCGCATGCCATAACTTTTGTTAATTCTTTGGACACCATCAACCTTGATGAGATCGGTCCAAAAATTGAAAATGATCCTCATTTCCCCAATCGGACGAATGTTGAATTCGTCAAAGTCATTAACGACCATGAGGTTGAAGTACTTGTTTGGGAACGGGGCGCGGGAAAGACCCAAGCCTGCGGAACAGGCGCCTGCGCGGTCGTGACGGCTGCCCACTTAATGGGTAAAACCGGCAAAAGAGTATTGGTCAGCCTCCCTGGCGGCAAGCTGGATATCGAGTTGGGTGAAGAAAAACATATTTTAATGCGCGGACCCGCGAAAAAAGTTTTTGAGGGAACTATCGAGATATGAAAAGATCGAAACGGCTCGACTTGATCCCCCCCTATCTCTTTGTTAAGATCGAGGAGAAAAAAGAAGAGCTGCTAAAAAATGGTATTGATGTTATAGATTTCGGGATTGGCGACCCCGACCTCGCGACTCCGCCGCATATCTTCAAGAAGATGCATGAGGTCCTTGAAACGAAAGATTCATCCAATTATCCCACCACAAAAGGGGAATTATCATTTAGAAAAGCGGTCGCAGTTTGGTATAAAAAACGTTTTAATGTTGATCTGGATCCAGTTTCGGAAGTCTGTTCGTTAATAGGATCCAAAGAAGGGATCGCCCATCTCTCTTTTGCATTTATAGACCATGGCGATATCGCGCTTGTTCCCGACCCAGCCTACCCGGTCTACAAGATCGGGACAACGCTGGCCGGCGGGGAACCATATTTGCTCCCTTTGACCGCCAAAAATAAATTTATCCCGGATCTGGATAATATCCCGCAGGAAATAATAAAAAAATCAAAGCTTCTCTATATCAATTATCCAAATAATCCAACCGGAGCGATCTGTGGGATCGAATTTTTGGAAAAATGCGTTAATTTCGCCAAGAAAAACAATTTATTACTGGTTTCCGACCTCGCCTATTCCGAAATGGGCTATGACGGCTATATTCCACACAGCGTTCTGGAAGTTTCCGGAGCAAAAGAAGTCGCCATTGAATTTCATTCCCTCTCAAAAACATATAATATGACCGGCTGGAGAATTGGTATGGCGGTCGGAAACAAAGAGGCCGTTAGCGCACTGGCAACAATAAAATCGAATGTCGACAGCGGCGCTTTTAAGGCGATCCAATATGCCGCGATCGAAGCATTATCTGGTCCGCAAGATTGCGTTAAAGAAAACACTAAAGTTTTTGAAGAAAGAAGAAATGTTTTAATTGATGGTTTGAACTCCCTCGGTTGGAAGCTTGAAAAACCGAAAGCAACTTTTTATATGTGGATCCCGGTCCCCAAGGGAGAAACATCTTCTTCTTTCACCGAAAAACTGCTAGATAAGTGCGGCATTCTTGTCGTTCCCGGCAGCGGGTATGGATCTGCGGGTGAAGGCTACATCAGAATGGCGATCACGCTGCCGAAAGAGAGAATTACTTTGGCGATCGAGAGGATGAAGAAAGAAGGGATCGGCTGCTAATAGGCTTAACTCTTATTGACTGCGAAGCGCTTTAATATAATTCCCGAGAGTTACTAACCGGATATTGTACTCCCCAATTTTTTGATTCTCTTTCTGCACGGAGGATTCCGAAGCATGTTTAAGGAAGTTCTCGTCTTTTAATTTTACTTTTATCTTCTCGATCTCCGCAGCTAATTTATCATGTTCTTTTTGAAGGCGCTCTGATTCTTTGGCAAAATCGACCAACCCTTCAACCGGCAGCCCAAATTCCAGTTCGCCAACTTTAAATACTATCGTATGCTTTGGATAATTATTTGATATCTCTATCTCGCCGATCTTAGCCAGCGCCTTAATATAACCTTGGATCGTTTCGCTTAAAAGTGCGGCAGAATGGAGCTTGATCGGCTTTCCCGGCTGAATGCAAAGGGTCGCTCGGATATTTCTTATCGTCCTGACGATCTCCATCACCCTTTCCATCTCTTCTTCAACCTTTGGATCGATCAAATTCTTTTCAGCCGTTGGCCATTTCTTTAGCATAATACTGTTTAAGTCATTCGGATTTTTATCTTCGGATTTGTTTAGTATTTCGTGCTTAGTATTTAGCTTTTGGTATATCTCTTCCGTCATGAACGGCATGAACGGATGGAGGACTTTCATCGTTGTCTCAAGAACTCCAAGTAGGACCGCTTGAACTTCAGCTTTTGCTTTTTCGTCTTGTCCATACAGCCTGATCTTCGCCGTTTCAATATACCAATCACAAAATTCTCCCCAGACAAATTCGTAAAGTTGTTTTGCCGCTTCACCAAATTCGTAGCTTTCGATATTCTTCGTTACTTTTTCAATTGTTTGATTTAAGCGAGACAATATCCATTTATCTGCTAACTCCATAGTCCCTACTACTTCTATCTCCCCACTCTTTTCCGCCATCAAAACAAAACGGGCTGAATTCCAGATCTTATTCGCAAAGTTCCGCGCTTCGGTAATTTTTTCTTCCGAAAGCTTAATATCCTGCCCTTGCCCGGCACAAAGAGAAATAAAAGCGAAGCGGAGCGCATCGGCCCCTGCCCGATCGATCACTTCCAGCGGGTCGATCACATTTCCCCAAGACTTACTCATTTTCTTTCCGTTAATGTCTTTCACGAGGGCGTTAAAATAAACTGTGTGAAAGGGAACTTTCCCCATCAAATGCTCGCCCGCCATGATCATGCGGGCAACCCAGAAGAAAATAATGTCATAACTGGTGACTAATACATCGGTCGGGTAAAAAGTCTTGAGATCTTCGGTCTCATCCGGCCAGCCTAGCGTTGAAAACGGCCAAAGCGCAGATGAAAACCAGGTATCAAAAACGTCAGGGTCTTGAATGATATTAGTTCCCCCGCATTTCGGACACTTTTCCGGTCTTGTTTCCGACACAATTATTTCTTCACATAGTTTAGAATTTATAATTTCAGATTTAGAATTTGTTTCGGATTTAGTATTTAGTATTTCGGATTTGCAGTAGTATGCTGGCACTTGATGACCCCACCAAAGCTGGCGGGAGATGCACCAATCGCGCAGGTTGGTCATCCATTGCAGATAAACTTTGTTCCACCGTTCCGGAACAAACTTTACCCGGCCATCTTCAACCGCCGCGATCGCTTTTTCCGCCAGTGGCTTAATTTTTACGAACCATTGGTCGGAAAGATACGGTTCAACAACGGTATTGCAGCGATGGCATTCTCCTACGGAATTTTCATAATCTTCGATCTTTTCAATATATCCGCCCGCCACTAATAGTTTCACGATCTCTTCTCTTGCCTTAAATCTATCTAATCCCTCAAGGATCCTCACGGACCTCTTCTCCCCTTCTTCCAGTTCCGCTAAAGTAACCTTGGCTTCCGGCGTCAGAATGTTAATGCGCGGAAGATTGTGCCGCTCCCCCATCTCAAAATCATTTGGATCGTGGGCTGGAGTAACTTTTACCGCTCCGGTCCCAAACTTCGGATCGACAAAATCATCCGTTATGATCGGGATCTTTCTTCCGACTAGCGGCAAAGTTATTACTTTCCCGTGCAGGTGTTTATAGCGATCATCATTTGGGTTAACCGCAACCGCCGTATCGCCCAGCATTGTTTCCGGTCTGGTTGTAGCAACAATTACTTCGCCATAGCGGATAAACCAGAGATGCCCTTTCTTAGTTTCATACTTAACCTCAATGTCTGAGATGGCGGTCCCGCATCTTGGGCACCAATTAACGATCCTTTTGCCGCGATAGATCAATCCTTCATTATATAGCTGGACAAAATGGCGTTTGACCGCGCGGGAAAGCCCCTCGTCCATCGTAAAGCGTTCTCTGGACCAATCGCAAGAAGCGCC